>MIAC01000087.1:5859-12120 GCA_001830475.1 Rhodospirillales bacterium RIFCSPLOWO2_12_FULL_67_15 | reverse complement strand
TCTCCTCGAGCTCGAACACCTCGTCGTAGGGCACGTTGGCTTCCGCCAGCAGCACGTTCATGTGCCCGGGCATGCGCCCCGCCACGGGATGAATCGCGTACTTCACCTCGCAGCCCGCGTCCTTGAGCTTGTCGGCCATCTCGCGCAGCGCGTGCTGGGCCTGAGCGACCGCCATGCCGTAGCCGGGCACGACGATGATCTTGGAGGCGTTCGACATCAGGAACGCCGCGTCCTCGGCGCTGCCCGATTTGACGCCGCGGTCGCGCGCGCCGGCGGCGCCCGCCGGGCCGGCCGTCTCGCCGCCGAAGCCGCCCAGCAGCACGTTGACGATCGAGCGGTTCATGCCCTTGCACATGATGTAGCTCAGGATCGCGCCCGAGGAGCCGACTAGCGCGCCGACGATGATCAAGGCCGGGTTCGAGAGGGTGAAGCCGATGCCGGCGGCGGCCCAACCCGAATACGAGTTCAGCATCGAGATCACCACCGGCATGTCCGCCCCGCCGATCGGTACGATGAGCAGGAAACCGATCAGGAAGGAAAACAGGACCAGAAGCCAGAACACCGAGCCCGACTGGCTGAAGATCAGGGCGACGGTCAGAAGCACGATCAAGGCGCCGAGCGCGGCGTTGAGCTTGTGCTGGCCGGGGAAAACGATCGGCTTGCCGCTCATGATCCCTTGCAGCTTGGCGAACGCGATCACCGAGCCCGAGAACGTCACCGCGCCGATGGCGGTGCCGAGCGACATCTCGATCAGGCTCGCGGTCTTGATTCCGCCGGGAACGCCGATGGCGAAGGCTTGCGGGTTGTAGAAGGCGGCGGCCGCCACGAACACCGCCGCCAAGCCTACCAGGCTGTGGAACGCGGCGACCAGCTGGGGCAGCGCGGTCATGTTGATCCTGATCGCGATCACGGTCCCGACCGAACCGCCGATCAGGATCGCCAGAATAATCATCCCGAAGGACAGGACGCCGGGGTCGGCCAGCGTCGCGAGCACCGCCACCACCATGCCGGCGACGCCGAAAAGGTTGCCGGTGCGCGCGCTCTCCGGCGAGCTCAGGCCCCGAAGCGCCAGAATGAACAGCACCGAGGCGATCAGATAGGCCGTTCCGCTCATGCTCGCACCCATCGGTTCCGCTCCTACTTCTTCGCTTTCTTCTTGAACATGCCGAGCATGCGCTGGGTGACGATGAACCCGCCGAAAATGTTGACCGAGGCGAGCGTCACCGCGAGAAAGCCCGTCACCTTGGCGAAGTTCATGTCCTGCGGTCCGGCGGCGAGCAGGCCGCCGACCACGATCACCGAGGATATGGCGTTGGTCACCGACATCAGCGGCGAATGCAGCGCCGGCGTCACGCTCCACACCACGTAGAAGCCGACGAAACAGGCGAGCACGAACACGGTGAAGAGCGAAAGGAAAGGATCGCCGCCCGCGCCCTGCTGGCCGGCGAGCCCGGCCGTCTCGGACGCAAGCGTGCCGGCGGACGCCGCGAGCTTCGCGGCCTCGGCGGCGAGCCGGGCGGCGTGCTCGACGACTTGGCTGGTATCCATGTCAGTTTCCTCCCGACGCGAGCAAGGGGTGCACGATCCGGCCGTCGCGCGCGACCAGCGTGCCCTTGACGATCTCGTCGTCCCAGTTGATGGCGAGCGCCTTGGTCTGCTTGTCGAGCATCGGCGTCAGGAAATTGAGCAAGTTGCGCGCGTAGAGCGCGCTGGAATCGGCGGCGATGCGGCTCGGCATATTGGTGTAGCCGACGATCTTGACGCCGTTCTTGATCGCGATTCTGTCCGCCTCGGCGCCGGCGCAGTTGCCGCCCGCCTCCACCGCCAAATCCACAATCACCGAGCCGGGCGCCATGGATCGCACCATTTCTTCCGTCACCAGCACCGGCGCGCGCTTGCCCGGGATCAACGCGGTGGTGATGACGATGTCCTGCTTCTTGACGTGCTCGGCGATGACCGCCTGTTCTTTTTTCCTGTAGTCCTCGCTCATCTCCTTGGCATAGCCGCCCGCGGTCTGGGCGGTCTTCATCGCCTCCGCGTCCACCACCACGAACTTGCCGCCGAGGCTCTCGACCTGCTCCTTGGTCGCGGCGCGGACGTCGTAGGCCGTCACCACCGCGCCCAGGCGCTTGGCGGTGGCGATCGCCTGCAACCCGGCGACACCGACGCCCATGACGAACACCTTGGCCGGCGCCACCGTTCCCGCCGCCGTCATCATCATCGCAAAACCGCGACCGAATTCGGACGCCGCCTCGATCACCGCGCGGTAGCCGGCGAGGTTGGACTGGGACGAGAGCACATCCATGCTTTGCGCGCGGGTGATGCGCGGCATCAGCTCCATGGCGAAAACGGCGAGGCCGGCGTCGGCGCAAGCCTGGACTCCGGCGCGGTCGGTGAGCGCCGCCATGTGGGCGACGAGGATCGCGCCCTTTTTCATGGCCGCGATCTCGCCCGCTTCGGGCGCGCGCACCTTCCAGACCATGTCGGCGGCGCCGAGCGTGTCAGAGGCGGGCGGGGCGATCGTCGCCCCGACCGCGCGGTAAGCCTCGTCGGCGAAGGAACTCCCTTCGCCCGCGCCCGCCTCGACGACGATTTCCAAGCCGAGCGCCGCGAGTTTCCTGACAACCTCGGGCGAGGCCGCCACCCGGCGCTCGCCCGGCCGGCGTTCCTTGGGGATCGCGATTTTCATGACGGGGTTTCCGAAGGAGCTCCCTGGGAGGTTCGTGCCGGGCCTCGAACTGGCGGAGGTTATGCCCTGCCCGGCCGCCCCGCACAAGCGGGGGCGGGCGCGGAGGCGCCAAAAACGAAAACCCGGCGGCGAATTTCGCGCCCGGTCTTTGATTTTGGCGGCCTGCGCCGCCGGGCGCGGTCGAAAAGTTAATTCATCCTACGGCCTTCGGTCCGGCCCGGGGAACCACCATTTCGGCCTCGTGCAAAACGCTGCTCCGCCGGTCGGGGTGGCCGGCGAACCGGCGCTTGAGATCGAGCAGCGCCGACTGGATCGCCAGCAACGACGTCTTCGTGGCGGCCGCAAGTTCGCGGTCCTCGGTCTTGTTCATGTAAGCCGAAAGGCTGGCGGTATTGAACTCGATAAGATTGAGAAAATCCTGCGCGCTGCGCGGGCGTTTAATGTAGGCGTGATGGACGTTGCGCAGATTCTGGACCAAAACCCGAAACACCGTCCGCAAGGACGGATCGGATTTGTTGAGTTTCGAATCGATGACCCGACGCGGCACGACGACGAGGATCGAATCCTCCAGCGCCTGCGCGCCCGCCATGCGCGGCGAGCCGTCGAGGATCGCCATTTCGCCGAACATCCCGCCGAGGCCGACGGTCGCGAGCCGCACCTCGGTGCCTTCGATGGTCTTGACGATAGCGACGGAACCGGCATCGACGACGTAGGCGGCATCGCCCGCGTCGCCTTCGCGAAAGATGAACGCATCCTTTTTGACGTCGAGCTTTTCCACGTCGATCCTCTGCGGCTTCCGCGACGGAAGCCATTCGCTCGCGAAGCGATTGTCCCGCCGGGAGGGACTTGCGTCAACCGGGCCGTTTGTCCGGTGGCGATCAATCCGCGGGCGGGATGTCGAACCGGGCGAGCATCTTGCGTTGGCGTTCGCCCAGCGCCTTCTCGTCGAAGCCCTCGATCAAGTCGTGGAACAGGCGGTGCCAGTTGATCTCCGCCTTGAGATGCGTGAACACGCTTCCCAACCCGACCGCGGCGCGGTCCATGAGGACGAATTCGCGCGGCGGCATGACGCCGCCGAATTCGCGCAGTTCGCGATGCACCTTGCCCGCGACCCGGGCGCCATAGGCGGTGTCGCCGGTGTCCTGGATCTTCTGCGCCTTGTCTTCCATCAACGGGCCATAGAGGAACCGCGCCCACTGGCTCAAGATGGCGATCAGCTTCCGGTCCAGATTCTTGAAGCCCCAGGTGCGGTAGGCGGAAACGGCGAGGTCCTCGTCGCCGTCGCGGAGCGCGCGGTAAAGATCGATGACCGCGCGGATGAACGGCGGGCGGAACACGCGGATGCAGCCGAAGTCGAGCAGGTTGATGTCTCCATCCGGCCGGACCGTGTAATTGCCGAGGTGCGGATCGCCGTGAATCACGCCGTAGTTGTAGAACGGGACATACCAGGCGCGGAACATGTTGTAGGCGATGGTGTTGCGGAACCTGAGCGGCGCGCCGATGAAACTTTTGAGCGGCCTGCCCTCGAGCCAGTTCATGGTCAGGAGCCGCCCGGTGGAGAGTTCCGCGACCGGCTCGGGAACATGGACCTTTTTCTCGGGCTTGAGCATCGCGCCGTAGAGGCGCATGTTGCGCGCTTCGCGCCGGTAGTCGAGTTCCTCGCGCAAGCGCGCCGACAATTCCTCGTGGATGCGGGCGGTCTCGATCGCCCGGTCGAAGCGGCGATAGAGGGCGAAGGCGACCTTGAGCTGGACGAGGTCGGCCTCCACCGCCGCGCCCATGTCGGGATATTGAATCTTGCAGGCGAGCGGCCGGCCGTCCCGGGACGTGGCCCGGTGCACCTGGCCGAGCGAGGCGGCCGCGGCGGCGACCGGCGCGAAGGCGCGGAAGCGGGATTGCCAATCCGGCCCCAGTTCCGCCGCCATCCGCCGGCGCACGAATGCCCAGCCCATGCTCGGCGCGTTGGTCTGAAGCTGCGCGAGTTCGGTGGTGTATTCCGGCGGCAACAAGTCGGGCACGGTCGAAAGAATCTGCCCGACCTTCATCAGCGGCCCCTTGAGCGCACCGAGAACGGTCTTGAGCGCGAGCGCCTCGGCGGCGACGTTGGCGCGCCGGCCGAGCAGGCGGCGGCCCGCCGCCTTGGCGGCGATGCCGCCCATCGCCGTGCCGACGCGGGCGTAGCGCTTGACCCGCCCGCGCAAGGAATTTTCCGTGCCGGCGTGTTTCGGGCTCACGCCGCCTCCAGCTCGTCGATCAGTCCGGCGACGACGTCGAGGCCGCGGCGCCAGAACGCCGGCTCGCCGGCGTCGAGCGCGAAGGGGGCGAGCAGCTCGCGGTGCCTGAGCGTCCCGCCCGCGCCGAGCATGTCGAGATATTTTCCCTCGAAACCGGGATGACCGCCGCGATAGACGGCGTAGAGCGCGTTGACCAGGCAATCGCCGAAAGCGTAGGCATAGACGTAGAACGGCGCATGGATGAAATGCGGGATGTAGGCCCAGAACCAGCGGTATTCGGGGGCGAAGCGGAAGGCGGGACCGAGGCTTTCGCGCTGCACCTCGAGCCAAATCGCGCCGATGCGCTCGGGCGCGAGCTCGCCTTCGCGCCGGGAGTCGTGGAAACGGCGCTCGAACTCGTGGAAGGCGATCTGGCGGACGACCGTGTTCAGCATGTCCTCGATCTTGCCCGCGAGCAGCGCGCGCCGGCGCGCCGGGTTCGATTCCGCGCCGAGCATCGCCCGGAAGACGAGCATTTCGCCGAAGATCGAGGCCGTCTCGGCCAGCGTCAGCGGCGCATCCGCCATCAACGCGCCTTGGGGCGCGGACAGAACCTGATGCACGCCGTGGCCGAGCTCGTGGGCGAGCGTCATCACGTCGCGGGCGCGGCCGTGGTAATTGAGCAGGATGTAGGGATGGACCGAGGGAGCGGTGGGATGGGAGAACGCGCCCGAATCCTTGCCCGGCGCCGGCGCGGCGTCGATCCAGCGCGCTTGAAAAAATCTCCCGGCGATTTCCGCCAGGCGCGGCGAAAAGGCGCGGAAGGCGCCGAGGACGATGTCCTCGGCCTCGCTCCAGGCGTAAGCGCGAACGGGGGCCTGGGGCAGCGGCGCGTTGCGGTCCCAGTACGCGAGCGACTTGAGCCCGAGCGTGCGCGTCTTCAGCTTGTAATAGCGGTGCGCGAGGCGGGGAAACGATTCGCGCACCGCGCCGACAAGCGCGTCAACGACCTTGTCCTCGACCTGGTTGGCGAGGTTGCGGTAGGCGAGCGGGTTCGGATACTTGCGCCAGCGGTCTTCGATCTCCTTGTCCTTGGCGAGCGTGTTGAGGACGAGCGCGAACAGCGGCCCGCGCGGGGCGAGCCCCTCGGCGAGCGCGCGCGCGGCGCGCCGGCGCAACGTCCGGCGGGGATCGGCAAGAAGATCGAGCGTGGCGGAAATCGTGAGAAGCCGCCGGCCGACGCGAAACCGCATCGCCGCCAACGTCTCGTCGAACAGGCGCGGCCACGAGCCGCCGGTCGCGGAACGGTCGAGCCCGTAGTTTTCCAGCTCGTCGGAGAGCTGATGGTCGCGGAAGGCG
>MIAC01000087.1:0-5793 GCA_001830475.1 Rhodospirillales bacterium RIFCSPLOWO2_12_FULL_67_15 | reverse complement strand
CCCTCCTCCATCCGGTTCAACTCCAGCGTCAGGAACAGCGTGTGCCGGGCGATGTCGGTGAGGCGCTCGGTCGTGGTCTGCAACAGCCGTCCCGTGTCCGGATCGGCGAGATCGGCGGCGTGACGGAGCGAAACGTAGGCGAGGATCTTCGCCCGGCGGTCGGCGATCGCGTCATAGACGGCAATCGCCTCGCCGAGCTCGCTCCCGGCGAGGGCGGCGATGCGCCCCCGGAAACGCCGTTCGAGTTCCTGCGACCGGTCCGCCACCCAGGCGACGTCGGCTTCGAGCCGGGGATCGCCGGGCCCGGCGTAGAGATCGGCGAGCGACCAGCGCGGCAAATCCTTCGACCGCGCGCGGGAAGCCGGACGCGAAGGCGTCAAAATAGAAAGACCCGGCGGCAAGTTTCGCGTCCGGTCTTTTGTCTTGGCGGCCTTCGCCGCCGGGCGGCGCGCTGATTTGGGCCGGGCCATGGGCGAAAATCTCCTTGCAACTCCAGTCGTATATGGGTGGATTAGGCATTAGGCAACGGGAAACGGGCCGCCCTCATAACCAAGGTCCGGAGAGACGACCATGCGCACCGATCGCGGTCAATTCGAACGCTGGCCGAACCTCGCGGCCATGTTCTTCGATCAAGTGGACCGCCTCGGCGAGTACCCGTTCCTGTGGGCGAAGCGCGGCGGCACCTGGCGGCCGCTGACCTGGGGCGACGCGGCGGCGCGCGTCAGCGCGCTCGCCCGCGGGCTGATCGCCGCCGGGGTCGAGCCGGGCGATCGCGTCGTGCTGGTATCCGAAAACCGCCCGGCCTGGGCGATCGCCGACCTCGCCATCATGTCGATCGGCGCGATCACGGTGCCGGCTTACGTCACCAACACCGTCGCCGATCATGCCCACATCCTGAAGGACAGCGGCGCGAAAGGAGCGATCGTCTCCCAGCGCCGGCTCGTCGAACGGATTCTCGCCGCCGCCGAGGGTTCGCCCCAGCTGCGCTTCGTCGCCGCCATGGACCCGCCGCCCGCGGCTCCATCGCGGCGGTTGCGCCTCGTCGCTCTCGACCAACTGATCGAGACCGGCCGCGCCCGCCACGAGAACGTGGTCGAGAAATCCTGGTCGTGGCCGCGCTCCCGCCCCGCCTGCGTCATCTACACCTCCGGCACCGGCGGGGTGCCCAAGGGCGTGGTCTTGAGCCACGGCGCCATTCTCCACAACTGCCGGGGCGCGGCCCTGGCGCTCGCCGAACTCGGGATCGACCGGGAAGTGTTCCTGTCCTTCCTGCCCCTGTCGCACTCCTACGAGCATACCGCCGGACAGTTCTTCCCCATCGCCATCGGCGCCGAAATTTACTACGCCGAGAGCCTCGATGCGCTCGCCTCCAACATGATCGAGGCGCGCCCGACCATCATGACCGCGGTGCCGCGGCTCTACGAAACCTTGTATGCGCGCATCAGCCGCGGCGTCGCCAAGAGCGGCGCCCTGCGCCGCTTCCTGTTCGCCAAGACCCTCGAGCTCGGGCGCAAGCGATTCGAGGTTCCCAAATCCCTCGGCGTCGGCGCGCGTCTTCTCGACGCGGTTTTGGATCGGCTGGTGCGCGACAAGGTCCGCGCCCGTTTCGGCGGGCGGCTGAAGGCGCTGGTTTCGGGCGGCGCGCCGCTCAACCCCGAAATCGGGATGTTCTTCACCGCGCTCGGCCTGCGCATCCTGCAAGGCTACGGCCAGACCGAGGCCGCACCCGTGATCAGCGTCAACCGCCCGAACGCGGCCAAGATGCATTCCGTCGGGCCGCCGCTCGAGGCGACCGAGGTCCGCATCGCCGGCGACGGCGAGATTCTGGTTCGCGGCGAGTCGGTGATGGAAGGCTATTGGAAAAACGAAACCGCGACCCGCGAAGCGATCCGCGACGGTTGGCTCTATACCGGCGACATCGGCCACTTCGACGCCGACGGGCATCTCGTGATCACCGATCGCAAGAAGGACATCATCGTCAATTCCGGCGGCGACAACCTCTCGCCGCAGCGCGTCGAGGGCTTGCTCACGGTCGAGGACGAGATCGCCCAGGCGATGGTCTACGGCGACCGTCATCCGCATTTGGTCGCGCTCCTGGTGCCGGACCCCGACTGGCTCCAGGCGTGGGCGCGCGCCCACGGAAAGACCGGGGATGCCAAGGCGCTCGCCGCCGACAAGGACCTCGCCGCCGCGCTTTCGGCCGTGGTCGAGCGGGTCAACGCCGGACTTTCCCCGCTCGAGAAAATTCGGCACATCCTCGTCGCCGCCGAGCCTTTCACCATCGAAAACGAGATGCTCACCCCGACTTTGAAGATTCGCCGCCACAAGGTGCGGGAGGTCCACGGCGCGCGGCTGGAGGCGTTGTACGCCTGAACCTCAGAGCTTGTGGTATTCCCGGAACCAGGCGATGAAGCGGGGAATTCCCTCTTCGATCGAGACCCGCGGTTCGAAACCGAGATCGCGCCGGCTCTCTTCGATATCGGCGTAGGTTTCCTTGACGTCGCCCGGCTGAAGCGGCAGGTGCTCGATCGCCGCCTTGCGTCCCAGCGCTTCCTCGATCAAGGCGATATAGCGCGGCAACGGCTCGGAGCGGCTGTTGCCGAGATTGTAGAGTTTCGCCGGCGGATGCCGGCCGTCGTCGGCGGGCGGGCGGTCGAGCGCGGCGATCACCCCGGCGACGATGTCGCCGATGAAGGTGAAGTCGCGGCGCATATCGCCGTTGTTGAAGACCGGGATCGGTTCGCCGGCCATGATCCGGCGTGCGAAGATGTACGCCGCCATGTCGGGCCGGCCCCACGGCCCGTAAACGGTGAAGAAGCGGAGTCCCGTCACCGGCAGGCGCCAGATGTGGGCATAGGCGTGGGCGATCAACTCCTGCTCCTTCTTGCTCGCGGCATAGAGCGAAAGCGGCGCGTCGGTCCGATCGTGGATCGAGAACGGGAGCTTGGCGTTACCGCCGTAGACCGAGGATGAAGACGCATAGACGACATGGCGCAGGCCCTTGAGCCGGCGGCAGGCTTCCAGCAGAACGACCTGACCGCCGACGTTGCTGCGGACGTAGGCGTGCGGGTCCTTCATCGAATGGCGCACGCCGGCCTGGGCGGCGAGGTGGACGACGCGATCGAGCGCGGGATGGGCGGCGAACGCGGCCGTCACCGCTTCCGGGTCGGCGATGTCGGCCTGGACTAACGAAAAACCTTTCGCCGCGTGCAAGATCGCGAGCCGCGTTTGCTTCAGTTTCACGTCGTAGTAGGCGTTGAGGTTGTCGAGCCCGAGCACCGGCTCGCCCCGCTCCAGCAGCGCCTTGGCGACGTGAAAGCCGATGAAACCGGCCGCGCCGGTGACGAGAACGGTCATGCCGAGGAAATTCCCGAAAGCCCCAATTAAGTTCGGTATACAGTCTCCCGCGCTCTTTGCAACCCCGTCGCGCCGCCAGGGCGCGCAAGCGCCTAAACCCAAAGACCCCGCGGCGCACCTTGCGCCCGGTTTTCCGTTTGGGCGGCCTGCGCCGCCGGGCGGAAACATTCTTTTCTCCGCGCCCGCCGCGGCGCATCCTTCATGCCGCGAACGGGGCCGCTTCTTTCTGTTCCCATCTTCTTCCACCCCACCGCGAGTCGCGGTTGTCAGGACGGACGCCCGCGACTAACCTTTCTCGGCAGGCGGCCATCTGGGGAGGGGACGCATGACGCACGTCCGCGTCGCGCTCGACGACAAGTATCGGCTGGTCGAGGGCCGCGCCTTCATGACCGGGACGCAGGCGCTGGTCCGGCTCTGCCTCGAGCAGCGCCGGCGCGACGCCGAAGCCGGGCTCGCGACCGCGGGCTACGTCACCGGCTACCGCGGCTCGCCGCTCGGCGGCGTCGACAAGGAATTCTGGCGCGCCGAGGCGCTCCTCGCGGAAGCCGGCGTCCGCTTCCACGCCGCGGTCAACGAGGATCTCGCCGCCACCGCCATCTGGGGCGCGCAGCAGCTTCCGCTGTTCAAGGACGCGCTGAAGGATGGCGTTTTCGCCGTCTGGTACGGCAAGGGCCCGGGGGTGGACCGCTCCGGCGACGTCTTCCGCCACGCCAACCTCGCCGGGACCTCCAGGCTCGGCGGCGTGCTCGCGCTCGCCGGCGACGATCCCGCCTGCAAGTCCTCGACCGTGCCGAGCCAGAGCGACTTCGCGCTCATCGACGCCGGCATGCCCTTGCTCCATCCCTCGGATGTGCAGGAGCTGCTCGATTTCGGCCTGCTCGGCTTCGCGCTCTCGCGTTTTTCCGGCTGCTGGGTCGGCCTCAAGGCGGTCGCCGACGTGATCGATTCTTCGGCGTCCGTCGTTCTCGACCCCGCCCGCGCCCGGCCAGCCCCGCTTCCCGACATCGCCCTTCCTCCGGGCGGGCTTTACACCCGCTGGCCCGACCCGCCGATGGAGCAGGAGGAGCGTCTCTACCGCTTCAAGATTCCGGCGGCGGCGGCCTTCGCGCGGGCCAACGGCTTCGACCGTGTGGTTTGGGATAGCCCGCAAGCGCGTCTCGGTCTGGTCGCCAGCGGCAAGACCTATCGCGATCTCGGCGAGGCCCTCGCGCTCCTCGGCGTCGACGAGGCCTGGGCGGCCGCGCGCGGCGTCCGCCTGTTGAAGATCGGGTTCGCCTGGCCGCTCGACGGCGACACGATCCGCCGCTTCGCGCTTGGGCTGGAAGAGATCGTCGTCGTCGAAGAGAAGCGCGCGCTGATCGAGCCGCAAGTCAAGGATCATCTCTACGGCCTCGGCGTAAACGCGCCCCGCGTCGCCGGCAAGCGCGACGAAAAGGGCGAGTGGCTGTTTTTGCCTTCGGGCGAGATCGGGCCGGAGGCGATCGCCCGCGCGCTCGCCCCGCGTTTGGCCCGCCTCGGCGGCGCGGACGCGATCGCCGGGCGGATCGCGCGTCTCGACGGGATCGAGAAGCGCCGGACCGAGCGCGCGGATATCCCTAAGCGCATCCCCTACTTCTGCGCCGGCTGTCCGCACAACACCTCGACCCGCGTGCCGGAGGGCTCGCGCGCGCTCGCCGGCATCGGCTGCCATTACATGGCGATCTGGATGGACCGCTCGACCGCCACCTTCAGCCACATGGGCGGCGAGGGCGCCGCCTGGATCGGCCAGGCACCCTTTTCCGCCACGCCGCACGTCTTCGCCAACATCGGCGACGGCACCTACTTCCATTCCGGCCTGCTCACCATCCGCGCCGCGGTCGCCGCGGGCGTCAGCATGACCTACAAAATTCTTTACAACGACGCCGTCGCCATGACCGGCGGCCAGCCGATGGACGGCCCGCTCGACGTGCCGCGCATCACCGCCCAAGTACGCGCCGAGGGCGTCGAGCGCATCGCCGTCGTCGCCGACGAGCCGGAGCTTTACCGCGGCCACCCCGATCTCGCCCCCGGCACGACCGTCCACCACCGCGACGATCTCGACCAGGTGCAGCGGACTTTACGCGAATGGCCGGGCGTCTCCGTGCTCGTCTACGGCCAAACCTGCGCCGCGGAGAAACGCCGCCGGCGCAAGCGCGGCAAGATGCCCGATCCGCCGCTTCGCGTCCTCGTCAACGAAGAGGTATGCGAGGGCTGCGGCGATTGCGGCGTGCAGTCCAACTGCGTCGCCATCGTTCCGGTCGAAACGGAACTCGGCCGCAAGCGCGCCATCGACCAATCCGCCTGCAACAAGGACTATTCCTGCCTCAAGGGCTTCTGCCCGAGTTTCGTCACGGTCGAGGGCGGGACCTTGCGCCGGCGCCGCGCGGCGGACGGAGCGCCGCCCGAGGCCCTGCCCGA
>MIAC01000086.1:6604-7672 GCA_001830475.1 Rhodospirillales bacterium RIFCSPLOWO2_12_FULL_67_15 | reverse complement strand
CGGGCAGCCGCCGGACCAGCCGGGTCACCGCTTCGCCGGCGGCGCCGTTGCCGGGGTCCCAGACGATCCGCAGCTTGCGCGCGCCGCGGTAGTCCCGGGCGAGGCGCTCGACATAGGCGTCGAGCATTTCGCGCTCGCCCGACATGCCTACGCCTGAGGCGAATTCGCCCTTGGCCGCGACCCGGCCGAGCTCCTGGATGTCCGCGCCGTAGAACGGCTTGCCCCGGCGCGAAAACTTGAAGCCGTTGTGTTCAGGCGGGTTGTGGGACCCCGTCACCATCACCGCGCCGGCGGCTTCAAGCTCGTGGGCGGCGTAATAAAGCATCGGCGTCGGCCCGAGTCCGATCCGGGTGACGGACATGCCCGCCGCCGTCAGCCCCGCGACCAGGGCCTTCTCCAGCTCCGGCGAAGCCAGCCGGCCGTCGTAGCCGACCGCGACCGAATGGCTGCGGTCGCGAGCCAGAATCGTGCCGAAAGCCAGGCCGATGGCGCGCGCGTCCTCGGTCGAGAGGGTCTCGCCGACCACGCCGCGAATGTCGTATTCGCGCAGCAGCGTCGAATCGAGGGTGCGGGCGCCGGCTGCGGCCATGGCCGAAGACTAGCTTCTCTCCACCGGCGCCCGGCCGATGGAATGGTAGGCGATCCCGGCGGCGGCGACTTCGTCGGGCCGGTAGATGTTGCGCAAATCCACCAGCAGCGGACGTTTCATGATCTTGCGCAGGCGCGGCAGATCGAGCGCGCGGAACTGGTTCCATTCGGTCACGATCACGCCCGCGTCGGCGCCCTTGAGCGTGTCGTAGGAGTCCGTGCACCATTCGACACCCGGAAGCAGCGCTTTGGCTTCCTTCATGCCCTCGGGGTCGTAGGCGCGCACCCTGGCACCCGCCTTTTGCAGCGCCGGGATGATGTCGAGGCTCGGGGATTCGCGCATGTCGTCGGTGTTGGGCTTGAAGGTGAGGCCGAGGATCGCGATCGTCGCGCCCTTGACCGAGCCGCCGCACGCCGCGATCACCCGCCCGGCCATCGCCTTTTTGCGCCGCTCGTTCGCGGCCACCACCGTCTCGACGA
>MIAC01000086.1:0-6593 GCA_001830475.1 Rhodospirillales bacterium RIFCSPLOWO2_12_FULL_67_15 | reverse complement strand
CTGCCGGCGGCTTCGGCGGTGCGCACCAGCGCGAGCGTGTCCTTGGGGAAGCACGAACCGCCGTAGCCCGGCCCCGCGTGCAGGAACTTGCGCCCGATGCGGCCATCCAGTCCGATGCCCTTGGCGACGTCCTGGACGTCGGCGCCGACCTTCTCGCACAAGTCCGCGATCTCGTTGATGAACGTGATCTTGGTCGCGAGGAAGGTGTTGGCGGCGTATTTGATCAGCTCGGCGGTCTCGAGCGTGGTGAAGATGATCGGCGTCTCGAGCAGGTAAAGCGGCCGGTAGAGCCGGCGCATCAACTCGCGCGCCCGCTCGCCGCTCGCGCCGATGACGACCCGGTCGGGACGCATGAAGTCGCCGATGGCGGAGCCTTCGCGCAGGAATTCGGGATTGGCGACGACGTCGAAATCGGCGTCGGGCCGGGCCGCGCGGATGATGCGCTCGACCTCGCGCCCGGTTCCGACCGGGACCGTGGATTTGGTGACGACGGCGGCGTAGCCCGTAAGCGCGGCCGCGACCTCGCGCGCCGCGGCGTAAACGTAGGTCAAGTCGGCATGGCCGTCGCCGCGCCGGCTCGGCGTGCCGACAGCGATGAAGACCGCGTCGGCTCCGCTGACCGCACCCGCGAGATCGGTCGAAAACGAGAGCCGCCCGGCCTTGACGTTGTTGGCGACCAGATCCTCGAGCCCCGGCTCGTAGATCGGCATCCGGCCCTCGCGCAACGCCGCGATCTTGGCCGCGTCCTTGTCGACGCCGACGACCTCGACGCCGAATTCCGAGAAGCACGCGCCGGAGACAAGTCCGACGTAGCCGATGCCGATCATGGCGATGCGCATGGTTCGATCAGGCTCCCGTCGTTCGTCGGCAATTATCGCTCACACATAGCGCCGGAGCATGGCCTTGACCCCTTCGGCAAGGTCGGGGCGGCGGAGCGCGAACGCGACGTTGGCTTCGATGTAGCCCTGCTTGCTGCCGCAATCGAACCGCTTGCCCTTGAAGCGCAGACCGTGGAACGGCACTTCGCCGATGGTGCGGGCCATGGCGTCGGTGAGCTGGATTTCCCCGCCCGCGCCCGTGTCCTGCCGGTCGAGATGGCGGAACACCTCGGGTTGGAGGATGTAACGGCCGATGATCGAGAGCGTGGACGGCGCGACCTTCGGGTCCGGTTTTTCGACCAGCCCCTTGGCGCGGGCGAGCCCGCCTTGTTCCTGGGCGACATCGAGGATGCCGTAGTGGCCGGTCATCTCGCGCGGCACGTTCTCGACCGCGACCAGATTGCCGCCGACCTGGGAATAGACGTCGACCATCTGCTTGAGACAGCCGGGCTCGGCCATGATCAAATCGTCGGCAAGCAGCACGGCGAAGGGCTCGTCGTGAATGAAGCTCCGCGCGCACCAGACCGCGTGGCCCAGCCCGAGCGGCGTCTGTTGGCGGGTGTAATAGACCCGGCCCGATCCGGGCAGGCAGTCGAGAATTTCCTTGAGCGCCTCCATCTTGCCGCGTTCTTTCAGGGTTTGTTCGAGCTCGACGGCGTGGTCGAAGTGGTCTTCCATCGCCGTCTTGCCGCGCCCGGTCACCAGGATGAACTCCTCGATCCCGGCGTCCCGCGCCTCCTCGACCGCGTACTGGATCAAGGGCTTGTCCACGACCGGCAGCATTTCCTTCGGCAGCGCCTTGGTCGCGGGAAGAAAGCGGGTGCCGAGGCCGGCCACGGGAAAAACGGCCTTCTTGACGGGCTTGACCATCGGAATCCTCTAGGGCGGAACGGAGGGCCGTCCAGGCGCTTGCGGAAGGCGGACTTATTGCCACACGGGCAAGGGGGGCGCAAGGGAAGCGGCGGGGTTGGCGGGCGACTGAAAAACCCGTGCGGGCGGGCGGTTAACGTTCCGGGCGCTCGTTCGCGCGCTTCAAGCCCTCGCGCAAGGCGCGGTCTTTCCATTCGGCCATCATCTTCTGCACGTCGTCGCAGAGCTTGAAGTACGGCGACTTGGTGATCGCCGTGGATTGATAGCCGAGAACCTGGGCGGTTTTGATCTCCTGCACGGTCGCCTCGCACTCGAATCGCTTGACGCTGGCGCTATTTTCCGCCTCGCTCCCGCTCTTGCGCTGCCACAGGCGCAGGTAGGTCTCGCCGTCCGCGATCGCGCGCCGAAGCGCCTCGGTCTCCGCCCCGCCGGTCTCACCGTCCGCCCCGATCGCTTGCAGACGGGCATGCTTTTCCGGCAGCTCGCGCATCAAGCGTTCGGCATCCCGGTGCTGGGTCGCGTGCGTGCCTTCATGCACGATGGTCAGAAGGACGTCGGCGGGATAGCTCCACTTCATGTCGCGGCGAAAGAATATGACGCGGCGCCCTTCCGCGCTCAGGCGGCGGTCGTAGTAGCCGATGCCGGGATCGACGATGCCGCCCTGGGTCATCTGCTCGGAGATCGGGTTGTAACGAATCTCGTCGATGATATCGACGTGACGGCGGACATCGGGCGGAAGCTGCTCGGCGATCTCGAGGGCTTGGAGCACGGCATTGAAAAACGGTTGGTTGTTGACGTCGGGATAGACGCTGCCGACGATCCGCTTGCCCTTGAACGTCCTCTGATAGGGGTCGTTCAGGCGCGCCCCGGGAATACGCCGATACGCCTCGCGGGTGGCTTCCTGCAGGATCGCCGCCGCCAGAAACGAGGGCGACTTGTCAAGCACGTTGCCGACGGTCATCTCCAGATCGCGGCCGCGGGCGCCGGCTTTCCAGCCGACGTAGCGGTCGTACTTGTCGCCGGGAATGATGTGATAGGTCTTGATCGGCGAAAGATAGAGCGCCGCCGAAACGGACATCCGGAGCGCCAGGCCGAACGCGGCGCGAAATCGTTCCAGAATCGCTTTCGCCGCTTCGTCGGGAAATTTTGGGTCCAGACGCACGAGGGAGGGTCCGATCCGCGCGCTGTGTCCGTCCACGGCCTCGAAGCGTCCGTAATCGAACCGCAAGCACGGCGGCAACGTCGGCCGCCACCCTTTCGCCGCCGCCATGATTTCCTGAAACGCGACTTCGCCGAGCGCCTTCCTGATCTTGGCCGCGGCTTCGGTGCCTTCGACGTCGCCCGCATGGGAGGCGAAGAGCGCCCACCGGCCCGCTTCCTTGAGATTGGCGGCGGGTCCGCCGCGTCCCTCTGCGTGCAGTTCCGCCAGCCGTCCTTGCGCCGGGGGGAAGCCGAGTTCGGCCAGGGGCCGCCAGCGCGCGCGGGCGCCTTCGTAATCTTCCTCCCGATAAAGGGCGAGGCCGGACTTGTGGCTCTCGATCATCTCGTCGATGGCGCAAAGCTCGGCGGCGCTCGCCCCGCCCCCGGCAACCAGAAACCCGCAGAGCGACAGCAGCCGGTAAAATGCGACGAACCGCATGGCCCTCGAACTCCATCCGAAGGGGATTCGCAGTCTATCATCCGACGTGGAGCGTGTCGCGGGCCTGGTTGATCTTGGCCGCGAGATAGGACGAGCCGCCCCGGTCGGGGTGCATAAGCGTCATCAGCCGCCGGTGCGCGGCCTTGATCGCGGCCTCGTCCGCGCCGGGGCCGAGGCCGAGGATTCGGAGCGCTTCGTCCCGGGTCATCGTGCCAGGAACGAACCCGCCCGCGTCTTGGGGCGCTTCGGCGCCGGCATGGCCTGTCGCGTCGTCCCGCCAGCCGGGCCGCATACGGTCCAAATACGCCTCGAGCAGCCGCGCCGAGGGCGGGTCTTCCTTGATAAGCGCGCGCAGCAACTCGATCAGATCGAGCGGCGACATTTGCGCAAGCCGCCGGCCCGCCCACGTTCCCGCGATCACCTCGCCGTCCATGTCGCCGCTGTCGTGATCGAGGGTCATGCGGAGACATCGGCTCTCGACCCGCGAGGTCCGTCCGCTCGCCTGGCCGGCGGACGCGCCGCGCATGCGCGCGAACGTCTTCATCATGCGCGCCAGCATCCGCGCCCGCAGGAACCACGGCAGGAGCACGGGGATCGCGACGAACAGCCACGACAGCCTTCCGCTGAAGGCGAGATAGAGAAACAGTACCCCGAGAATCCCGCTCGCCGTCCAGACGATGGCGCGGGCGAGCACCTTGGGATCGGCGGCGACAAACAACTTTAGCAGCAGCACCGTGACCGCGAGCAGAAGAAGCCCGATCAGGAACCAGGGCAGCATCGGGATGCTCAGTCTTTTTCGCCCGCCACCTGGCGGGCGATGGCGAGTGTCTCGCCACCCTTGGCGCGGGCGAGGGCGGCAAGCGCGCCGGCGCCGCCGGCGGCATAAACCGCGACCGCGGCGAGCAGATCGCGGAGCGCCGCGGCGCTTCCCGCATCGAAGCGGACGTAGGCGCCGCGGGTGAGCTTGGCGATCTGGCGGAACGCGAATTCGGCCGCCGCATTCTCGCCTTCGTGAAACATGAACGCCGGCACGCCGAGCAAGCCGAGCTCGCCCGCCGCCTCGCCGACGCGGTCGACGTCTTCCTCGCAGGCGTCGCCGACGAAGACCAGAGCGTTGACGCGCGCCGTTTTCGTCTCGTTGACGGCGTGGCGCAGGGTCTTGCGAATTTGGGTTTCGCCGGCGAGGCAGAAGACGGAACTCATCAGGCGGGTCATTTCGGCCGCGTCCCCGGTCCAGCGGCTGACCTTGAATTCGTCGAAACCGCGGTAGAACGCGAGCTGTACGCTGAGCCCGCCAACCGCCTCGGCCGCCCGGAACATCTCGCCCTGGATGCGCGCGGCCTTGTCCCAGGCGGGTTCGCGGCTCGCGGTTGCGTCCATGGCGAACAGAAGCCTTCCCTGTGGCTCGCCGCGTGTCGCGGGCGCGGGCACGGCCTTGGCCCGCTCCAGGAACTCGGCCACGGATTTATCGGAACTCTTATCGGGAAGGCGGTCGCGGCCGGACATGATGACCCTACCCTTCGCAATAACCGGAAAAGGATAATGCGGGGCGCGCCCCGGCGCCACCCGGGGAATTCACGCCGCGGCGCGCACGTCCGGCAGCCGGATCGCCTCGATCAGGGCGCGGATTTCCTGGCGCGCGGCGACGTGGCTCATGGACATGGCGCCGGGCTTGACGTCGGGTAGGTCCATCATCGTCAGGCCGTGCAGGAACAGCTCGCGGTAGATCACCCGCTCGGCGAAACCGTGGGCGACGCGACAGCCGAGACGGGCTCCGAACTCGCGCATCAGACGCTCGATCTCGCGCTTGTTGCGCGCGTCCAGATGCGAGAGCCGGTTGCGCATGACGATCCAGTCCATCGAACCTCCGCCGCGTTCGGCGCGTTCCTTCTTCGCCCGCCAGACCATCTCGGAATAGTGGCTCGGCGCCTTGACGGTCATGGTGCGCGGGTCGACGTGCGCGAGCACGTCGAAATCGAGCAGGCTGTCGTTGATCGGCGTGATCAAGGTGTCGGCGTAGGCGTGGCCGAAGCGCGAGATCTCGCTGTCGCTGCCCGGCGTGTCGATGACGAGAAGATCGTGGGCGATGGCGCCGCCGTCGAGCAGCAGCCTGAGCCGGTCGCGCTCCTCGGGCAGCAGTGCCGCACCAAGAGGAAGATTGTTGCGCCGGTCGACCGCGTAATGCGCCGGCATCGGCAGCGCCAGCCCCTCGGCGCGAGCGAAGTCGCGGCGGTTGGCGAGATAGCGCGTCAGCGTGCCCTGGCGGGCGTCGAGGTCCACGCTCGCGACCGAGCGCCCTTCGCGCAGGCAAGCGACGATCAGGTGCATGGCGGTCGTGGATTTGCCCGAACCGCCTTTTTCGTTGCCGAGCACGACGACGTGCGCGCGCTTCGCCGACATGGTGCGTTTCCCTCGCGGGTCGGAAACTGGGTTCCGCCCGGAATGCCCGAGATAGCTTAGCCCGGCATGGTTAACAAGGGGTTAGCGGCGATTAGTCCAGGTGGATCGCGCCGGACGGATGGAACGCGTGGAACACAAACGCGAATACGACGTCGTGGACGGCGTCTTCCCAGGTCCCATCGGCGCGGCGGCGTTCCACCACCACGCCGCCGACCGAACGGCCTCCGGCCACGCTCGGGGCATCGAGCGCGGAAACCTGCCCCGGCCGCCAGGTCAAACGTAAATCCCCGCGCGCGACCGTGCCAATCTCGCGTACCTGCGCGAGCGGCCAAGCTTCGCGTCCGACCGCGACGACGCGCTCGAGCGCCGCGATGCCGGCGGGCAGCGGTCCTTGGTAGAGGAACGGCACGGCCGACGTATCATAGCCCCGGTAGGGATTGGCGCCGTAGCGGCGGAAGCCGGGATTGTTCGGCACCAGCACGCGTCCCGCGGGCGCGCGCGCGCGAAAATCGGCGAAGGATTCCAAGCGGCTCGGCAGCGCTTTTAGCGTCCGGCCGACAAACTCGCCGACGATGGCCTCGCCCAGAAACTGCTGCCACCAGCTTTCGGTCTGGCGGTCATACATCACCAAATCCGAGTGCCTGAGTTTGCCGGTGGTGCCGAAATCGAGCACGCGCCCCTCCAGCCGCCGGTCGAACACCACCGCCGAATTGCAGAGCGGGCAATAGGTGACCGCGACCGGAACGCCACCGACGACGTCGTTGACGATTTCGTGCCAGATCAGAACCGAGAGCGGATAAGCCCGC
>MIAC01000085.1:2055-9051 GCA_001830475.1 Rhodospirillales bacterium RIFCSPLOWO2_12_FULL_67_15 | reverse complement strand
GACCACCGCCGGCACGCCCGAGGCTTGCGCTTCGCCGACCGCGAGGCAGAAGGTTTCGTTCAGATCGCCCCGGTAGAGCATGGCGCGGGCCGCGCGGAATTCGGCGACGAGTTGGTTTTTCGGCACCGGCCCGCGCACCACCACGCCCTCGCCCCGCATACTTTCCGCACGGGCAAGAACGGAGGCCATCTCCGCGCTCTTGGCCGCGCCGACCCCGCCGTAGGTCGAAGGCCCGGCGAAGACGTGCAACTCGGCGTTTGCCACCTTGGGCCGGATGCGGGTTGTCCAGAGCGTCAAGAGCCAGTCGAGGGAGCGGAGCGGGTTCGAGGTGAACACGGCACGCGGGGCCGGCGGGCGCGCTATCGGTTGCGCGCTCCGGAACAGCTCGGGAATTCCGTAGGGGATCGTCTTCCGCCCGCCGTCGGGAACCCAGGCGGGGCAGGTGGTCGCGTGATAGTCGCCGATGAAGACGATCGTGGGGCGCACTCGCCAGAGCTTCCAGAGATAACGCGCTTTGAGAAGATATTGCGCCGGATTGTGGGTCCAGAAGGCGACCCGGCGGGCGCGCGGGCGAATCCCCGCGCGCATTAAATGATGCGCCCCTACCGGGGCGCGCGGCATCAACGGGATCAGCTTGTCGCCACGAGTGGCGATGTAGAGGTCCGCCTCGGCCGGCATATTGCCGTAAGGCGCGCCGGCGCGGTGGATCGGCGCCCATTCGACGCCCCCGACCGTGCCGGGACGCGGACAGCGGTTGCGGACCCGGACCTCGTGGCCGCGGCGGGCCAGCTCCTCGACCAGGAACACGACCGAGGATTCGGCGCCGCCCAAGGGCTTCTCGCGCGCCGTCTCCGCGTCGAACTCGATTCCGTCGTCGGCGAGCACGATCCGCGCCATTCACTCTTTCTCCAGGCGCGCCTTGAGATGCGAAAGCAGCGGATAGAGCCCGGCGAACAGCGCGATCAGGACGCCGTAGCCGCCCTCGCGGTAGCCCCGGCGCATCACGTAGCACTTGAAGAAGCGGGTGAAGAAGCGGCGGAGGTTGGAGGGAAACGAGCCGACGTTGCCCGCCTCGCGCAAATCCTTCGCCCGCGCGCTCGAATAGCTGTCGAGGCGGCGAATCATGTCGGAGATGTCGCGGTCGACGTAATGACGGACGCGGTTTTCGAGCATCGGCCCCTTGCGCCCGCGCCAGGTCAGCGCCGGATGAACCCGCTGCGGGCCCCAGGTCTTGACGCCCCGCCGGAAAAGGCCCGGATAGGCCGCCTTGCCGTAGGAGGCGCCCCAGCCGTGGCGCACCAGGCGCGCGCCGATGTAGTTGTCGACCGGGATTTCGTGCCAGTCGAAGGGCGTCGTTTCGATCACGCGCCGGATTTCGGCGGCCAGTTCCGGCGTCACCCGCTCGTCGGCGTCCGTCTCCAGCACCCAATCGCCTTGGGCTGCGGCGATGGCGGCGTTGCGCCGCTCGCCTTCCTTTTCCCACGCGCCGTCCACCAGCCGGCCGGTGAAACGCGCCGCGATCTCGCGCGAGCGGTCGGTGCAGCGATCCAGCGCCACCACGATCTCGTCGGCGAAGCGCAAAGTCTCCAGGCACTCGGCGAGCTGGCGCTCCTCGTTGCGGATGCTGACCACCGCCGAAAGCCGGAATGCGGTTGGTCCATTGCTCATGCGACCTTCATCCCGGCGCGGCTCATGAGCTCGCGCGCCGCCGCCTCGACCGCGTCGACCGAAAGCGAATCCATCAGCGTCCCGGTCGTGCGATGGTCGAAGTTGGGCGGGAAGATGCGATCGAACCCGAGCTCGGCCCTGGCGACGCCGGCGCGCGGCCCCCAGGGGGCGTAGAGTTCCTCGCGGCTCGGCCCGAACAGGCCGAGCGTCGGCGCGCCGGCCGCGGCGGCCATGTGCATCAACCCCGAATCGTTGCCGACGTAGAACGCCACCCGCTTGAAGCAGGCGTAGGCCGTCAACAACTCGACTTTTCCCATCAGGTCGATGCGCCGCTCGGGCGGGATCGTCTCGATCAGCCGCAGCGTCTGGGGCCGTTCGTCGTCGCGCCCGAAGACGGCGACTTTGGCGCCCGGAAGAATCCCGGAAGCCCCCGTCAGGCGGCCGATCAGTTCCAGGAACCGCTCGGCGGGCCAGGTTTTCGCCCGCCAGTTGGCGCTCGGGCCGACCGCGAGCACGGCTGCGCCGTCGGGCAGCAGGCGGCGGGCCTCGTCCTCGTGCCGGGGCAAGGTCCAAAGCCCAGGCGCCGGCGGATCGTCGCCAAGACCGAGCACGCGGCCATAGAGCCGAACCCGATGAATCGCCGCGCGGCCGGATTTGATCCGGCGCTGGCGGCGCGCCGCCAGCAGCCAGGTCAGCGGCGTGTTGCGCAAATCCACCACCAGGTCCCAGACGTGGCCCACGCACCGCGCCCACAGCTCGAGCCAATGGAGCGAAAACGGCATCTTGTCGAGAACGATGATCCGCTCCAGGTTCGGCGTCGCCGCGAACAGCGGCGCCGCCGCCGGGCCGCAGGCGACGGTGAGAAGGGCGCGCGGATGATCGGCGGTCAGTCGGGCGAGCACGCCGCTCGAAAGCACCGCGTCCCCGATGCGGGTCGAGGTGACGAACAGAATGCGCTTGGCGCTGAGAGAGGCCGGACCCTGCATCGGCGCCTCTTATAAGGGTCCGCCGGGGCCTTGCCAACGGCCGCGCCCCGCTCCACCTTTCCCCGTACGCCCCTAAAGGCACCCGGCCTGCCTTTCAAGAAGGTTAAGATATCCGCATGTCCGCACTGCGTTACGCCGTCCTCAAGGATCGGGGCGTCCTCGCGCTCGCAGGCGAGGACGCGCGCGCGTTCCTCCAGGGGCTCGTGTCCAACGACGTGACCAAGGTGACGCCCGCGCGCGCGGCTTACGCCGCCCTGCTCACCCCGCAGGGAAAATTCCTGCACGATTTCTTCGTCGCCGAGCACGCGGGCGAATCCCCGCGTGCATTAAATGATGCGCCCCTACCGGGGCGCGCGGGTGTCCTTCTGATCGAGTGCGAGAAGGCGCGGATTGGCGACCTCAAGCGCCGACTCGGGCTCTACAAGCTCCGCGCCAAGGTGACCCTCGTCGACCGCTCGGACGCCTTCGCGGTCGCCGCGTTGTTCGGCGAGGGCACGTTGGACGCGCTCGCCCTGGGGCGCGAGGCCGGCGCGGCGGGCGCCTTCGCGGGCGGCATCGTCTTCGCCGATCCGCGTGTCGCCGCCGCCGGCGCGCGCGCGATCGCGCCCGGAGACAACCTTGGCGCCGCCGCGACCCGGGCCGGCTTCGCCGAAGCGACCGCGGACGAATATGACCGGGAGCGGATCGGTCTCGGCTTGCCCGACGGCAGCCGCGATCTCGAAATCGAGAAGGCGATTCTTCTGGAAAACGGATTCGAAGAATTGAACGGCATCGATTGGAACAAGGGCTGCTACATGGGCCAGGAACTGACCGCGCGGACCAAGTACCGCGGCCTGGTGCGCAAACGCCTGATGCCGGTCGAGATCGAGGGACCGGCGCCCGCGCCCGGCACCCCGGTCATGGCCGGAGAGCAGGAAGCGGGCGAAATGCGCTCGAGCCAGGACGGGATGGGGCTCGCGCTCCTGCGCCTGGATAAGATCGAGGAGGCCCGCGCCGCCGGGATTCCCCTCGTCGCCGGGAAGGCCACGCTCACGCCGCGCAAGCCCGCGTGGGCGAACTTTTGACGCGAATGAACCGCGACCGGTCCGTTCTCGCCGATCCTTTCGCCGCGCTTCGCCGCGCTCCCGATCTGCTCAAGCCGGTCGCGGACGCCTTCGACCACCGCCTCGCCGACTGGGGCGCGACCGCGCGCGGAGTCTATTGGAAATGCGAGGATGGCCAGCAACTACGCTTCGAGGTGCTGGCGCGCGTTCTCGAGGACGACGCCGGTCCGTTCACGGTCAACGACCTGGGGTGCGGCTACGGCGCGTTCTTCGATTTCCTCGCGCCCCGTCTCGGCGCCCGGCTGCTCCGGTTCGCCGGCACCGACATCTCGCCGGCGATGGTCGCGAAAGCGAAGGCGCGGATCGCCGATCCCCGCGCCGTCTTCGTCCGCGGCCTGGCCGCGAGCGAAGACGCGGATTATTCCTTCGCCTCGGGCACCTTCAACATGTGCCTGAAGGCGGCCCCGGCGGACTGGGTGCCCTATGTCGAGGCGAGTCTCGCGCACCTTTACGGCCGCTCGCGCAAGGCGCTGGTCTTCAACATGCTGGCAGGCCCGGGCGCGGCGCGCGAAGGACTTTATTACGCCGACCCGGCGCGTTTCGTCGCGTTCTGCCAGGGGCTCGGCGCGACGGTCCAGCTCGCGATGGACTACCCCCTCGACGAATGGACGATCTTCGCCCGGCGGTGAGGACCGCTTATCGCTTGGACTGAATCTTTTTTCGGAACCAATCGGCCAGGGCCGTTTCACCAATCTCTCCGGCCGCGAGGGCGATAAAAGTCGTCACGCACTCGGCGTCCGTCGCGGTAGACTCAAATCCGTTGCGGCCGAGAAAAGTTTCAGCCACTGCAAGCGCGGCGCGTTTATTGCCGTCCACGAACGGATGGTTTCGGACGATGCCGAAGGCGTAAGCCGCCGCCAGGGCCGCCGCGTCGCTTTCGGGGTCGTAGGCCGCCTTGTTGCGAGGACGGTCGAGGGCGGAAGCTAGCAGGCCGTCGTCGCGCACTCCGGCGTGGCCGCCATGCTCGGCCAAGTTTTCCTCGTGAACCGCAAGGACGACCTCGGGCTCGATCCAAATCCAGCGCTTCACCGGATTGCCGGATTATTTCGCGAGTTCGCGGAGCGCCGCGCGGCGTCTTTTAAGAACGTCCCGAGCGATCTTCATCTGCCTCTCGAACTCGGAATCGTAAGGGGTCAAGCGGAAGCCGTCGGGCGTCTCGGTCAGAAAAACCACATCCCCCTTCTCCGCCTTGAGGCGCGCCAGCACCTCCCGGGGCAAAACGACCCCGGTCGAGTTGCCGACCGCCCTGAGTTTCAGCTTGTGCATGGTTCGATCCCCAACGTTATTACGAACGTAATAACCTAACCGGAAGCCGCCGCGCCGTCAATTCCTCGGCAGGTTGGCGCGGATGCGTTCGGCGAGCGCCTTGATCTCGTCCATGTTGCCGGGTTTCAGGCCCCAGTTGAGGAGCAGGCCGTCGTCACGGCCGCGCGGCAGGACGTGGACGTGCAGGTGCATGACCGACTGCTTGGCGCCTGGGCCGTTGGCCTGGACAATGTTCATGCCGTAAGGCATGAGCGTCATCTGCACCGCCCGCGCGATCCGCCGCGTCGTCGCCATCGTCGCCGCCACCCATTCGTCGGGCGCGGTGAAGATGTTTTCGGAATGGAATTTCGGGATCGCCAGGCAATGACCGGGATTGCCCGGGTTGATGTCCATGAAGGCGAGGGTCTTGTCGTCCTCGTAGACCTTGAACGACGGAATCTCGCCGCGGACGATCTTGCAGAAAATGCAGCTGGCATCGAGCGTCATGGCCGTGATCTCCGTTTCCTGTGCTTGGTCTTGCGCGCAGGCTTAGGGCCTAAGCCGTCGAGGGCGGCCTGGGCGGCGGCGAGCTTGGCGATCGGCACGCGGAAGGGCGAACAGGAGACGTAGTCGAGCCCCACTTCCTGGCAAAAACGGACCGAGGCCGGATCGCCGCCGTGCTCGCCGCAGATGCCGACCTTGAGCCCAGGGCGCGCCGCGCGCCCGCGCGCCGTGCCGATGCGCATGAGCTCGCCGACGCCGTCGCGATCGAGGGTGATGAAGGGGTCGCTCTCGATCACGCCGCGTTCCAGGTATTGGGTCAGGAAATAGCCGGCGTCGTCGCGCGAGAGCCCGTAGGTGGTCTGGGTCAGGTCGTTGGTGCCGAAGCTGAAGAACTCGGCGGTCTCAGCGATCTCGCCCGCGCGCAGGGCCGCGCGCGGCAGCTCGATCATGGTCCCGATCTTGTAGCGGGTCTTGACGCCGGTTTGCTTCGCCACCTCGGCGGCGGCGCGGTCGACGACGACCTTCATCAGGTCGAGCTCGCGCTTGACGCCGACCAACGGGATCATGATCTCGGGCCTGACCTTGACGCCCCCCTTGGCGGCGACCGCCGCGGCTTCGAAGATGGCGCGGGCCTGCATCTCGTAGATTTCGGGGTAGGTGACGCCGAGGCGGCAGCCGCGGTGCCCGAGCATCGGGTTGGCTTCGTCGAGATCGAGCGCGCGGGCGCGGACCGTGTTCAAATCCGCCCCGGCGGCGGCGGCGACCTCGGCGATCTCGGCGTCGCGGTGCGGCAGGAACTCGTTCAAGGGCGGGTCCAGGAGCCGGATGGTGATGGGAAGCCCTTCCATGATCTTGAACAGCTCGACGAAATCGGCGCGCTGGTAGGGCAGCAGCTTCGCCAGCGCCGCGCGCCGCGCGGTCTCGTCGCGGGCCAGGATCATCTCGCGCATATGGACGATGCGCTCGGGCTCGAAGAACATGTGCTCGGTGCGCGAGAGCCCGATGCCCTCGGCGCCGAAACGGCGTGCGGTGCGGGCGTCCTCGGGCGTCTCCGCGTTGGCGCGCACGCCGAGGGTGCGGATTTCGTCGACCCACTTCATCAGCCGGGCGAAGTCGCCGGTGAGCCTGGGCTGGATGGTGGCGACCGCGCCCCGCATCACCTCGCCGGTCGCGCCGTCGATGGTGACGACGTCGCCTTCGGCGACGACGACGCCGAACGCGCGCAAGACCTTGTCCTTGTAATCCACCTTGATGTCGCCCGCGCCCGAGACGCAGGGCTTGCCCATGCCGCGCGCGACCACGGCGGCATGGCTGGTCATGCCGCCGCGCGCGGTGAGAATCCCTTGCGCGACGTGCATCCCGCCGATGTCCTCGGGGCTGGTCTCGATCCGGACCAGGATCACTTTCTCGCCCAACTTGACCCAGGCCTCCGCGTCCTCGGCGCTGAAGACGACGCGGCCCGAGGCGGCGCCGGGCGAGGCCGGCAGGCC
>MIAC01000085.1:464-1988 GCA_001830475.1 Rhodospirillales bacterium RIFCSPLOWO2_12_FULL_67_15 | reverse complement strand
CGCGCGCGAAGATTTCGCGTTCGGCCTTGGGGTCGAGGGTCGGGTGGAGAAGCTGGTCGAGCTGCGCCGGATCGAGGCGGCGCACGGCGTCCGCCTTGCTCACCAGGCCCTCGTCGACCATGTCGCAGGCGATCTTGAGGGCGGCGGCGGTGGTGCGCTTGCCGGTGCGGGTCTGGAGCATCCACAGCCGGCCGCGCTCGACCGTGAACTCCATGTCCTGCATGTCCTTGTAGTGCCTCTCGATGACGGCGCGGACCCGGCTCAAATCCTTGAAGATCGCGGGCATGGATTCTTCCATCGATTTCAGGTTCGAACCGGTGGCCCGCCGTTCGGCCGCGGTCAGCGTCTGGGGCGTGCGGATGCCGGCGACCACGTCCTCGCCTTGGGCGTTGATCAGGAATTCGCCGTAGAAATGGTTGTCGCCGGTCGAGGGGTTGCGCGTAAAACAAACGCCGGTGGCGCAGTCCTCGCCCATGTTGCCGAAGACCATCGCCTGGACGTTGACCGCCGTGCCCCAGCTTTCGGGGACGTGGTGCAGCTTGCGGTATGTGATCGCGCGCTGGTTCATCCAGCTTCCGAACACGGCGCCGATGGCGCCCCAAAGCTGATCCTGCGGATCCTGGGGAAAGGGCCGGCCGAGAACCTCGCGCGCCTTCTGTTTGTAGGCGGCGACGATCGTCTTCCAGTCGTCCGCCTTGAGATCGGTGTCGTAGGCGTAGCCCTTGCGATCCTTGAGGTCGTCGAGGATTTCCTCGAAGTTGTGGTGATCGACGCCGAGGACCACGTCGCTGTACATCTGGATGAAGCGGCGGTAGCTGTCGTAGGCGAAGCGCGCGTCGCCGGTCTCGCGCGCCAGCGCCTCGACCGTTTGGTCGTTGAGGCCGAGGTTGAGCACCGTGTCCATCATGCCCGGCATCGAGGCGCGCGCGCCGGAGCGGACCGAAAGCAACAATGGCTCTTTCTCGCCGCCGAACTTGCGGCCGACGGCTTTTTCGATCCTTGTCAGCGCCGCCGCCACGTCGGCGCGGAGCGTCTTGGGATAACTCTTGGCGTGCGCGTAGTAATGGGTGCAGACCTCGGTCGTGAGGGTGAAGCCGGGCGGAACCGAAATCCCGATCCGGCTCATCTCGGCGAGATTCGCGCCCTTGCCGCCGAGCAACCCTTTCATGCCGGCGTTGCCTTCCGCCTTGCCGCCGCCGAAGCCGTAGACCCACTTGCTCATGGATAAGCCCTTTTCTTTTTATTCATCCCTCGATCTTGGCGAAATCGGCGACGCCGCCGAGCGCGGCGCGGATGCGGGACAGGAGGCGGAGACGATTGGCGCGAAGATTGGCGTCGTCGCAGTTGACCGTGACCTTGTCGAAAAACCGATCCACCGGTGCGCGCAAGGCGCTGAGCGTCCGCATGGCGTCGGTAAATTTCTCGGCGGCGAGCGCGGCGGCGATTTTCGGCGCGGTCTCTCCGAGCGCCGCATCGAGCGCCTTTTCCTCAGGCACGGTCAACAGGGCCGGATCGGCGGGCGCG
>MIAC01000085.1:309-401 GCA_001830475.1 Rhodospirillales bacterium RIFCSPLOWO2_12_FULL_67_15 | reverse complement strand
GCGGTAAGCGACGAGAAGGTTCGCGCCGTCCGCCGTCGCCAGAAACTCCTTCAGCGCGTCCACCCGCGCGAGCAGGCGGACAAGGTCGTCTT
>MIAC01000085.1:0-148 GCA_001830475.1 Rhodospirillales bacterium RIFCSPLOWO2_12_FULL_67_15 | reverse complement strand
TCGTCGGCGTGACGGAAAACCCCCGCCAGCGGAATTCGGAGCCCGTTCTCGACGAGCAGGCGGATGACCCCGAGCGCGGCACGCCGGAGCGCGAACGGATCCCTCGATCCGGTCGGCCTTTCGCCGATGGAAAAGAACCCGGCGAGGG
>MIAC01000084.1 GCA_001830475.1 Rhodospirillales bacterium RIFCSPLOWO2_12_FULL_67_15 | reverse complement strand
ATCGCGCACGTTGGCCACGCCCACCGAGTGCGGAAAAAACGCGAACATCGGCGCATCGCCCGGCGAGGCGCCCACGAAGGCGTAGTCCGCGCGCGCGCCCGGCTGGTCGAGGTCGACGCCGAACCGCTCCTGCATCAGCGTGCGGGTCATCCCCAGCGCGTCGCAGTGCCCGAACCGGCCGTCGACGCGGGTCGAACCGAGCGTCGCCGTCAGGCCGGATGCTTCCATGATCGCCACGATGCGCTCGACCGCGGCCGCAGACAGGCGCGGCACGTCCTCGCAGAAATCGATGGCGAGACCGGTCTCGCGGAAGGGCTGGTCGGAGGCGACTGCGCTCCCGGGCACGTCGCGCAGGATGCGGCCGCGCACCGCCGCAAGGCGCGCGCGCTGCGCCGCTCGCGTCGCCTCGTCGTCCAGAAACCGCCGCACCAGCCTGCGCGCCGCGGCGTCGTAGCAGAAGTAGAAACCGCCGCTCTCTCCCACCACGGCATCCACCGGCCACAGGCGCGCGATGTGGTCGCACCAGCCCGCCGGACGCCCGGTAATCGGCACCATGAGCTTGCCCGCGGCGCGCAGCCGCTCCAGCGCCGCGTAGGCCTCCGCGGTAAGCCGGCCATCGGTGGTGAGCGTGTCATCGATGTCGCAGAACACCCCGCGCACGCGCCCGGCCTCGCGGAAAGCCGAGAGCTGCCGCATCAGGCGGCCTCGCCCCTGTCGTTCAGGTCGCCCGCGTCGTGCATGAACTGCGCCACGCGGCTGCGCTGCGCCGCGCTCATGTGCAGGCCGCATTTGGTGCGCCGCCACAGCACGTCCGCCGCATCGCGCGCCCATTCGTTGGCGACGAGGTAGCGCAGCTCCGCCTCGAACAGTCCGCCGCCGAAATTCTCGCCCAGATCCGCCTCCGTTCTTGCGTTCGCGAGGACCTCCGCCGCAAGCACGCCGTGGCGGCGCAGTAGACGCGCCAGCCACTGTACCGGCAGACCCGGATGGCGGCGCTTATAGTCGGTGAGCAGGCCGTCGAAATCCGCGTCGCCGAAGTCCCCGCCCGGCAGCGGCTCGGCGTGCGTCCAGGGCCGCGAATCCGGAAACCAGTGCGCGAGATTTTCCAGAACGTGCTCGGCGAGCTTCCTGTAGGTGGTGATCTTGCCGCCGAACACCGATACGAGCGGCGCGGCGCCCGTTTCATCCGTGTCGAGCATCAAGTGGTAGTCGCGCGTCACCGCCGACGGATCGGCGCTGCCGTCGTCGTAGAGCGGCCGCACGCCGCTGTAGCTCCACACGACCGCCTCCGGCGTCACCGCGCGGCCGGTGTAGCGACTCGCGGCCTCGCACAGATAGGCGACCTCGGTCGTGGAGATCTCGGGCCGGCACTCGCCCTCGGACACCGGTACGTCGGTGGTGCCCACCAGCGTGAACTCGCGCTCGTACGGAATCAGGAACACGATGCGCTTGTCCGGGTTCTGCAGGATGTAGGCGTGGCGCCTGTCGTGGATACGCGGCACCACGATGTGGCTGCCCTTCACCAGGCGCACTTTCCCCGGCGACCGAACGTTCAGCTCGTGCTCGAGCAGGCTTTTCACCCACGGGCCCGCCGCGTTCACCAGCGCGCGCGCGGTGACGCCGCGCGCCGCGCCCTCGCCCTCCAGCGCCACGACCCATGCGCCCTGCTCGCGCCGCGCGCCGGTGCAGCGGGTGCGCGTCAGGATGGTGGCGCCGTGCTGCGCAGCGGAGCGCGCGTTCAGCACCACCAGGCGCGCATCGTCCACCCAGCAGTCGAAATAGACGAAGCCCCGCTCGAACTCGGGCTTGAGGCCCGCGCCGTAGCGGTCGGCGTCGAGAGCCACGCCGCGCGATTTCGGCAGCGAACTGCGGCTGCCGCCCAGACCGAAAGCGCGCGCGCCCAGGTGGTCGTAGAGGAAGAGCCCCGCGCGGATCATCCACGCCGGGCGCAGGTGGCGCTCGTGCGGCAACACGAACTCCAGCGGCCACACGATGTGCGGGGCAATGGAGAGCAGAATCTCGCGCTCGGCGAGCGCCTCGGACACGAGGCGGAACTCGAAGTACTCCAGATAGCGAAGGCCGCCGTGAATGAGCTTGGTCGAGGCCGAGGAGGTCGCCGAGGCGAGGTCGTGGCTTTCGGCGAGCAGCACCTTCAGCCCGCGGCCGGCGGCGTCGCGCGCGATGCCCGTG
>MIAC01000083.1 GCA_001830475.1 Rhodospirillales bacterium RIFCSPLOWO2_12_FULL_67_15 | reverse complement strand
TCGGGCTCGTTCCGATCGTGGGCAAGCGCGTGCGCCTGATCCGGCGCGGGCGCGAGCATCTCGGGCTCTGCCCGTTCCACAAGGAAAAAACGCCCTCCTTCACCGTCAACGAGGACAAGGGCTTCTACCATTGCTTCGGCTGCGGCAAGCACGGCAGCATTTTCGATTTCGTCATGGAGACCGAGGGGCTGTCGTTTCCGGAAGCGGTCGAGCGGCTCGCCCGCGACGCGGGAATGGAATTGCCCGAGCGCGATCCGGAGACGCGCGTCCGCGACGAATCGCGCGGCGCGCTGGTCCCCGCGCTCGCCGCCGCGTGCGCGTTCTTCGAGCGCACCCTCCGGATGCCCGAGGGAGCGCATGCGCTCGAATACCTGCGCGGCCGGGGACTCGCGGACGAAACCATCGCCCAATTCCGTCTCGGCTACGCCCCCGACAAGCGCGACGCGCTCAAGGCCGCGCTGATGCGCGAAGGATTTACCGAAGAGCGCCTGATCGAGGCCGGGCTGCTCATCAAGCCCGACGAAGGAAATCCCTACGACCGCTTCCGCGGCCGGGTCATGTTCCCGATCGCCGATCGCCGGGGCCAGGTCATCGCCTTCGGCGGGCGCGTGCTCGGCGACGGCGAGCCCAAGTATCTCAACTCTCCCGAAACGCCGCTGTTCCACAAAGGCTTCACCCTTTACGGCCTGTCCCATGCGGCCGGCCCGGCCCGGACCGCCGGAGAAATGGTCGTGGTCGAGGGTTACATGGACGTCATCGGGCTGCACCAGGCGGGAATCCGGAACGCGGTCGCGCCGCTCGGCACCGCGCTGACCGAAGATCAGATTCGGCTTCTGTGGCGGATCACGCCCGAGCCGGTCCTGTGTTTCGACGGCGATGCCGCGGGAAGCCGCGCGGCGCTGCGCGCCGTGGTGCGCGCGCTGCCGCTGTTGAAGCCGGGGTATTCGCTCCGCTTCGCCTTTATCCCCGCGGGCGAGGATCCCGACAGCCTGATCCGCCGCCAGGGCGCGGACGCCATGCGCAAGGTGTTGAGCCGCCCGCTCGCGCTCTCGGAGACGCTGTGGCTGTTCGAAACCGAGACCGGCCTGCCGGCGACGCCCGAGGCCCGCGCCGCGCTCGAGGACCGTCTCCGCCGTCATGCCCTTGAGATCGAGGACCCGACCGTGCGGACCCACTTCCTGCAAGCCTTCCGCGACCGGGCCTGGCGCGAATTCCGGAGCGCGCGCGAACAAAGCGGGCGCGGTTCGGCCTTCCGGAACGGACGCGGCCGCCTTGGCCCGGCCGCGTCCGCCCCTCCGCCGAAGGCCGCGCCGGGCATCGCGGCGCGAGCGGCGCTGGCGGCGCCGGCCGGTTCGTTCGCCGAGGCCGAGCGGGTCATGCTCGCGCTCGCGGTCAACCATTGCCGCCTGTTCGCGGAGATCGAGGAAGACCTCGGCACCGTCCGTTTCGCCGATGCCCGGCTGGACTTGTTGCGCCAGGGGCTGGTGCAAGCGCTCGGGCGCGCGGTCCCGCCGATAGGCGGGCCAACAACCGAGGGCTGGACGGCGGCCGAGGCGGCGGCGCTTCTCGCCGATCCGGCGCTCGCCGTGACGCTTGCCGAAGTGCTGGCCCATCCCCTGATCAGAGCGCACCGGATGGTCCAGCCGGAGGCGTCCCTTGCCGATGTCCGCGCCACCTGGGCCGAGAACGCGAGCCTGCACGCCCGTCTCGTGGCCGAGGCCGGCCCGAGCGAACCCAGAGAGCCTGAGACACTGACGGTCGAATCCGAGGCCTGGGAGCGCCGCCGGGCCGCGCTTGCGGCGCGCCTCGGTAGCGACGAGGCGGCGGAGTAACCCGGGTTGGCCCGGAAATTGCTTCGCCCAGCCTTCCCCGGATTTGTCTAACCCCCTGTTTTGTTTATTTTTTTATGGGTCTCGGCTTGACAATGCTCTCGACTGCCCTTAAAGACCACCCGCTTTCCGGGGGTGAGCGGGTGCGGGCGAGTTTTTTCGTGCCCCGGAAGGCCTTCACCGGTTGCAAACGGACCATCGGCAACACCATTTCTAGACTCCGTTTCGATCAAACGGGTCGCCGCGGCCTGGGCCGACGGCGGTCCTCTTTTGGACCATGGGCTGCCGAAATCGCCGGATGACCGGATCGCGGCGGACGCAATTCTCATGAGCAAACTTAAATGACCATTCTCAAGCGCAAGGTTCTGCCGGGTCCATCCAAGGCCATGTCCGCCAAACCCGCGCATGGAAAAGCCCCGTCCGGAAAAATCGTGGCGATGAAAGCTTCGTCGGCCAAAACCCATTCCGCCAAGCCCGGCGCGGCGAAGCCCGCGGCCCTGGCCAAGGTTGCGGCGAAGATTCCCCTCAAGGCACCGCCGCCGGCCAAAGGCGTCCCTGCCAAAGGGATCGCGGTGAAGATCGGCGCGAAGACGCCCGCGTCCGGCGCCCAGCTCCCGACGAAAGCCCAATCTTCGGCCAAGGCGGCGGCGAAAACCCAAGCCAAACCCGCCGGCGCGCGGCCCGAAGGGAGCGAAGCGGCCGAGGAACCCGGCGATCGGCCGCTGCTCGATACCTTGGGCGTCGCGGTCAAGAAGATGATCGGACGCGGCAAGGAACGCGGCTACGTCACCTATGACGAGATCAACAAGGCGCTTCCGCCCGATCAGGTGTCCTCGGAACAGATCGAGGACACGATGTCCCAGCTTTCCGAGATGGGCATCAATATCGTCGAGAGCGAGGAGAGCGAGGAAGCCGAGCCCGCCGCCAAGCCCGAGGAAGCCGAGGCCGAGGCCGAAGCCGAAACTCCCGCCGGCAACGTCAACGAGGCCGATCTCGGGCGCACCGACGATCCGGTGCGGATGTATTTGCGCGAGATGGGCTCGGTCGAGCTGCTCTCGCGCGAGGGCGAGATCGCGATCGCCAAGCGCATCGAGGCCGGGCGCGAGATGATGATCGGCGGCATCTGCGAAAGCCCGATGACCATCAAGGCGATCATCTCCTGGCACGACTCGTTGCTCGAAGGCAAGATGCTGTTGCGCGACATCATCGATTTGGAGGCGACCCAGGGCGGAGGCCCCGGCGCCGCCCCGGTCGTGGCCGCGAACGATCCCGCGCCGTCACCCGCGCCGGCGCTCAAGATCGAGATCGCGAAACCCTTCAAGCCCGCCTTCCCTCCGGCCCCGGCCCCGGCCAAGGACGAGCCGGCCAAAGTGGCGGGCGACGGCGCGGGCGACGGCGGCGACGCGGACGAGGAATCGGAAGAGAACAATCTTTCGCTCGCCGCGCTGGAAGCGAAACTCACGCCCGGGGTCGCGCGCAACTTCGAGAAGATCACCGCCACCTACAAGCGCCTGCACCGGATGCAGACCCAGCGCCTGAAGGTCCTGAGCAGCGGCGGCAAGATCAAGCCGGCCTCGGAAAAACGCTACCAGAAGCTCAAGCACGAAATGGTCGTGCTGATGGAGCAGATCCATCTCAACAACGGCCGCATCGAGCAGTTGATGCACGATCTCTACGACCTCAACCGCCGGCTGCTCGGGTTGGAGGGCAAGCTTCTCCGCGTCGCCCTCGAATGCAAGATCGCGCGCGAGGAATTCCTCCAGAACTACATGGGCAACGAGCTCGATCCCGGCTGGCTGGAGCGGATGATCGGCCAGGAAAAGGGCTGGGCGAAATTCGCGATCCGGCACCGCGACGAGGTCGAGGCGATGCGCAAGGCGATCGCCGATCTGTCGCAAGGCGTCAAGCTGCCGATCAGCGAGTTCCGCCGCATCGTCACCACGGTGCAGAAGGGCGAGCGCGAGGCGAACAAGGCGAAGAAGGAGATGATCGAGGCCAATTTGCGCCTCGTCATCTCGATCGCCAAGAAATACACCAACCGCGGCTTGCAGTTCCTCGACCTGATCCAGGAAGGCAACATCGGCCTGATGAAGGCGGTGGACAAGTTCGAGTACCGCCGCGGCTACAAGTTCTCGACCTACGCGACCTGGTGGATCCGCCAGGCGATCACCCGCTCGATCGCCGACCAGGCGCGCACCATCCGCATTCCGGTCCACATGATCGAGACCATCAACAAGCTGGTCCGCACCTCGCGCCAGATGCTGCACGAAATCGGCCGCGAGCCGACCCCCGAGGAGCTTGCCGAAAAGCTCTCGATGCCGCTCGACAAGGTGCGCAAGGTCCTCAAGATCGCCAAGGAGCCGATCAGCCTCGAAACCCCGATCGGCGACGAGGAGGACAGCCACCTCGGCGATTTCATCGAGGACAAGAACGCGGTTCAGCCGCTCGACGCCGCGATCCAGGGGAATCTGCGCGACACCACCACCCGGATTCTCTCGACCCTCACCGCGCGCGAGGAGCGCGTGTTGCGCATGCGCTTCGGCATCGGCATGAACACCGACCACACGCTGGAAGAAGTCGGCCAGCAGTTCAGCGTGACCCGCGAGCGAATACGCCAGATCGAGGCCAAGGCGCTGCGCAAGCTCAAGCACCCGAGCCGCTCGCGCAAACTCCGCAGCTTCCTCGACTACTGAGGGCTCGTGCGGAAAAAAGAAAAAGAAAAATCGGATTGGATTAAGATTGGCCGGGGTGCGAACCCCGGCCTTTTCGTTCCGCCCCCGAGGCGGGCCCGTAGCTCAACTGGTTAGAGCCGGCCGCTCATAACGGCCTGGTTGCAGGTTCGAGTCCTGCCGGGCCCACCAGATTTTACCGCCGGGGCGAAAAAGTCCCGCCCGCCGGCCTTGGAGCCTAGAGCGGGTTTCGTTCAGTAGGAATCGTCACCCCCGCTTGCGCGGGGGCCGGCCCCCGCGCAGGCGGGGGTCCATGCTCTTGAAAAAAGCTGGATTCCCGCTTTCGCGGGAATGACGAGGTAACACATCTAGCCGCCGCCTGCGTTAGCCCGTCGGGTCCGCGTCCGGCGCGGCCGCGGTCTTGCGCGGGCGGCTGGCTTTCGCCGCCTGGGCTTCGGCCGCCGCCTTGGCGGCGGCGTCCTTGTCGGCGGCCTCCTTGGCGAGCCTGAGCCCGCGCAGGCGCGCGACATGGGCCGCCCGTTCGTTTTCCGCCTTTTCCCGGTCGCGCAGGACTTTCTTGTCCTGTTCGGTGTTGCGGATGCGGGCGAACTGCTCCTCGGCCCTCGATTTCGCTGATTTTTTCATGGCGACGATCCTCTCGTTCGCTGAGAACGACGATAAAGACGGAAGGAATAAAGAAAAAAACTAAAAAATCGAGCCCGCGCGCGCCCCAATCCGGGAAGGCCAAGGCCGGCGGCCGCCCCCGGCCGACCCCCGGGTCGAAGAGCCCGGGGGCGGAGGAGGCGGCAACACAGTCGTCGTTCGCGCCGTCAGTCGACGAGGGACAGGTTCTCGGCCGAGGATTTGCCGTTCTGTCCGGGCTGAAGTTCGTAGGAAACCTTCTGCCCTTCCTTGAGGCCGCTCAGGCCGGCCCGCTCGACGGCGGATATATGGACGAAAGCGTCCTTCGATCCGTCCGAGGGAGCGATGAACCCGAACCCCTTGGCGGGGTTAAACCACTTTACTGTTCCAGTCGCCATTGTCGTATCTCCAACATCTATGGGAATTCGCGCCGCGCACCTTGCGAGGCCCGATCGTCGGTAACGTTCACAATGTCAGGAGATAACCAAGCGAACCGAAGCGGCGGTCGTCCGGACAGCACATAACACCTGCGAGACGTATGGGTGGAACATAGCCCGGATTCGCGCGAAAGAAACGAGGCCCGAGAAAATATTCTTCCACCGCCCCCTCGTCCCTATTTTAATCAAGTTTATCAGTGGCTTGCGTGGAACCGGGGGGGGCGATCCCGGGCCGAAAAGGAAACGGCCCCGCCGAAACTCGACGGGGCCGCGTCCGAGAAACCGAAGCCGAAGCCCAAGATCAGAACTTGAAGCGGGCCTCGAGCTTGCCGGAATGGGCGATGAAGTCTTCCCGCATTTCGCCGTCGTAGTCGACGCTGAAGTCCCAGCGCTTGTCGGGGGTGGAGTAGGTCAGGCCGACCCCCGCCGCGCCGCCCAACTGGGCGACGTCCGCGCCGGTGGTCTTGAACGCCGCGCCGCCGCCGGTGAAGGTCGAGGTGGACACGGCTTCGTCGCCGACCGCGTCGTACAAGACGGCGAGGCGAATCTCGGGCCGGAGCGTGCCGCCGCCGGTCGCCTTGAAGGTGCCGTTGTACTTCACGCCGGCCATCAAGAGCGCGATGTCGATGTCTTCCGGGACGACCCTGAGGTTGAGCGCGCCGGCGCCGGTTTCGGTGTAGGTCTCGCTGGCGACGCGGGTGTACTGGACCGCGGCGTTGGGCGTGAAGACGTGGGGGGTGCCGGTCACCTTCAGCGGCACGCCGGCGCCGATCCGGGCCATGTACTGATCGGCGCTGTAGCTGCCCGAGGCGATGCGGTTGAGGCCGCCGAAGTTGATCACGCGGCTGGTATCCACGTCGTTGTAGGCGTAGCCGGCCATGCCTTCGAGGTAGAAGTTGGGGAAGGTATAGTCGCCGTAGACGGCCACCTGGTAGCTGTTCACGTCGGTCTGGTTCTTGGCGACGCTGTCGCCATCGACGTCGGTGTTGGCGTAGCTGAACGAGAGGCCGAGGCGGAAGTTGTCGCCGAACATGCGGTCGACGCCGCCGGCGACGCCGTAGGTGGCGGCGTTGTAACCGTCGATCTTGTCGCGCAGGCCCTGGTCGGCGTGGTTGGTGAAGGGCCGGATCCAAACGGCGTTGCTCATGCCCTCGCCGCCGCTCGAGAAGCCGGTCTGCTCGCGGCCGGCGTAGGAGCCGCCCGAGCGAACCGAAGCGAGACGGCCGGAGACGGTGTTCAGCACCACCGAACCGGTCGCGCCCGCGACCGCGCTGACGCCGGCCGGGGCGGGCGCCAACTGGATGCCGGCACTCGCCGTCTGCGCCGTCGTCAGGCTGGCGATCGCGGCGAAGGCGGCTGCGTCGCCCGCGGTCGCGGTCAAGGCCGGGGTGAGCGCGGCGGCGGCGTTGCCGGTCGCGCCCGCGGGGGTCGACAAGTAGACCACCTTGATAATCAGATCCGAGAGAGTCGAAACGTTGTTCTGCAGGTCGATCATGCCGCTATCGACCAGCACGATCCGGCCGTCGCCGAGCGCGGTGGTGATGGCGGAGGCGTCGTTGCCGGTATCGATCACGAGGATGGACGTGCCGTCCGCTATCACTTGGGTATTGGCATGCAGTCCGACATTGAGCACGCTGCTGGCGGGCAAGGTCAGGGTCTCGGCGGCGGCGCTGATGACCTTGGTGGTGGCGGTGGTGCCCGGATCGAAG
>MIAC01000082.1 GCA_001830475.1 Rhodospirillales bacterium RIFCSPLOWO2_12_FULL_67_15 | reverse complement strand
AGCATCAGGAAGTAGATGACGGCGGCGAGCACGATCGGCGTGGGATTGTAGGTCAGGCTCTGCGCCTGCCGCGCCTGGAACAGCAATTCAGGCATCGCGACGACGCTGCCGAGCGAAGTGAGCTTGACCACCTCGAGCGTGTTGGAGAGGAGATCCGGCAGCACGTTGCGCACCGCCTGCGGCAGGACCACGTACAGCATGGTCTGGAGGCGGCCGAGCCCCGTGCTGCGCGCGGCCTCGGTCTGGCCGGTCGGCACGGACTCGATGCCGGCGCGCAGGATCTCGCCGTAGTAGGCGCCGGTGTTAAGGAAGAAGGCGATGCTGACGCAGGCGAAGCCGCTCAGTTCCAGCCCGGCGAACGGCAGGCCGGCGAAAAGAAAGATCAGCAGCACCAGCGGCGGGAAGGCGCGGAAGAAATCGACCCAGGCCATCAGCGGCCAGCGCACCCAGGGGTTGCGCACGCTGGCCAGCATGGCGAGCGCCAACCCGCCCGCGAGCCCGAGCGGCACCACCACCAGCGACAGCAGCACGGTATTGCCGAGCCCGGCGAGGATGATGCGCCAGGCGGCGCCGATGATCTCGAAGTTGAGGAAGGTCTGGAGCATGCGTCAGCGCTTCCAGGCCATCCGCGTCTCCAGCCAGCGGCCGAAGACCACCATCGGAAAAAACAGGATCAGGTAGGCGCCCGCGCCCAGAGTCAGCGGCGAGGGGTTGTAGCTGTTGGACACAGCCGACGACGCCATGCCGAGGATCTCGCTCACCGCCACGACGGTGCCGAGCGCAGTGCCCTTGGTAATGGCAATGGTGCGGTTGGTGAGCGGCGGGATAGTGAGACGCAGCGCCTGCGGCAGAACCACGTTCATCAGGGTCTGGCCGTAGGAAAGGCCGGTCGAGCGCGCCGCCTCCCACTGTCCCTTGGCGACCGAGGTGATGCCGGCCCAGTAGATCTCCTCGGAGAAGGCCATCAGCACCAGCGTGAGCGACAACCAGGTCGAGACGAAGCCCGAGGGCGATAGATCGACGGCGGGCAGGCCGAAATAGATGAAGACGATGATCACCAGCGGCGGCAGGGCGCGGAACAGGTCGACGATAAAGACGATCAGCAGATTGACGGGCCGGAAGCCCAGGCTGCGCAGCAGCGCGAGCGCCAGTCCTGTGGCGAGGCCGGCGACGATGACGAGCGCCGCAAGTTCGACCGTGACCAGCATGCCGTGGGCGATGTCCGGCAGGTACTTGGCCATCACCTTGGCGTTGAAGAAGGTGTCGAGGAAGCGGTCCCAGCTGGCCATTGCGCGCCGGCGTTCAGTGCCGCTGGATCTGCCCGATGAAGCCGCGTGTGCGGTCCTGTACGGGCGTCTCGAAGATCTCCGCCGGCGTGCCCTGCTCGATGATGGCGCCCTCGTCCATGAACAGTACGCGGTCGGCGGCGTTGCGGGCAAAGCCCATCTCGTGGCTGACCACCACCATCGCCATGCCGCTTTCGCGCAAGTCGCGCATCACGCCCAGCACGGAGCCCACCAGTTCGGGATCGAGCGCGCTGGTCGGCTCGTCGAACAGCATGACCCGCGGCTCGAGCGCGATCGCACGCGCGATCGCGACGCGCTGCTGCTGGCCGCCGGAGAGCTGGCCGGGCGTGTGGCCGGCACGATCGGCGAGCCCCACCCGCGCGAGCGCCGCGTTGCCGAGCGCGTCCGCTTCGCTGCGCGACTTGCCGGCCACCTTGCGCAGCGCCAGCGTGACGTTGCCGAGCGCCGTCATGTGC
>MIAC01000081.1 GCA_001830475.1 Rhodospirillales bacterium RIFCSPLOWO2_12_FULL_67_15 | reverse complement strand
CCGGCGATATTCCGATGCCCCGCCTGATCGACGTGCGCACCCGTCCCGGCGCCCGGCCGGACCTGGAGTCCTTGCGCGTCCGGCTCGCGGGCGCGGCGCCCGGAACGGCGGTGGACGATCACCGCGCCTGGCTCGGCCGGCTGCTCGCGCTGATGCGCGCGCTCGAGGCGACCGCGCTCGCCGTCCTCGGCCTGGTGCTGGTGGTGACGGTGGGAACCGTGATCTTCACCACCCGCACCGGACTTTCGATCCACCACGAAGCGATCGAGGTCATGCACCTGATCGGGGCCCGGGATTCCTACATCGCCCGGCAGTTCGCCGGCCGGGCGCTGGCGCTCGGGCTGAAAGGGGGCGCGATCGGGCTGATGCTCGCGCTGCCGGCCCTCGCGACGGTCGGCGCGCTGTTTGGGCGCGAAAGCGGCGGCGTGCTGCCCGAGGTGACGTTCTCGCTCCTGCATTGGGCGGCGATCGGGGCGCTGCCGCTCATGGTCGCCTTGACGGCGATGGTGACCGCGCGGTTCACCGTTCTGGCCTCGCTGGCGAGGATCTTGTGAACGGGGACGCCGCGCCCGCCCGGTTTTCCCGACTCGCCCGGGCCGGCGCCGCGCTTGGGCTTCTGCTCGCGCTCCTCTGGATCGTCGGGCTGATGCGCTTCGCCACGCTCATTCCCGATCGCCTCGCCGACGACGCCGGCCCGACCGACGCCGTCGTCGTGCTGACCGGCGGGAGCGGCCGGCTCGACGCCGGGCTCGACCTTTTGGTCCGCGAGATGGCCGGAAAGCTGTTCGTCTCCGGCGTTTACCGGGGCCTGGACGTGCAGCGGCTGCTGCAACTCGCGCGCCGGGATCCGGCGGGGATCGAAGCCCGGGTCGCGCTCGGCAACGCCGTCGACACCTACGCCAACGCGCGCGAGACGGCGGCCTGGATGAAGGCCGAGGGCTTTCGTTCCCTCCGCCTCGTCACCGGGGCCTACCATATGCCGCGCAGCCTGCTCGAATTCCGCCACGCTATCCCTGCGGCGACGGTGATCCCCCATCCCGTCTTTCCCGATCACGTCAAGGCGGACTGGTGGGCCTGGCCCGGCACGCTCGGGCTGGTGGCCGGGGAATATAACAAGCTCTTGTTCGCCTGGACGCGGCATCGGCTGAAGGACGCGGCGGCGGGGCTCGGCGGCGAACGGGCCGGCGGCGCATGCCGCCAAAACGATAAGCCGGGCGCGCAAGATGCCGCCGGGTCTATTGGTTTTGGCGCCTGCGCGCCCGGAGGGCAGCCGTGATCTACGTCCGCTCGCTCCTCTTCAATATTTATTTTTTCGCGCTGACGGCGTTCGGCTTGTTCACCTATTGGCTGTTGTTGCCGCTGCCGCGCGCCATGTTTCAAGACGCGGTGCGGCTGTGGCAGCGGCTCGTCTTCGGCGGGCTCAGGGTCCTCTGCGGCCTCGATTGGGAGGTGCGCGGGCGCGAGCGAATTCCCAAGGGCGCGGCCGTGTTCGCGAGCAAGCACCAGTCGGCCTGGGACACGATGGCGTTCTACGCCCTCCTCGCCGATCCGGCCTACGTGTTGAAGAAAGAGCTGCTCGGGATTCCCTTCTGGGGCTGGTACGCGGCCAAGACCCGCCAGATCGTCGTCGATCGCCGCGCCGGCTTGCGCGCGCTCAAGGACGTGGCGGCGCAGGCCCAGAACCGTCTCGCCGAAGGCCGCCAAGTGGTGATCTTTCCCCAAGGGACGCGCGTTCCTGCCGGTGTTCACCGTCCCTATCAACCCGGGATCTACGCGATAGCTTCCGCGATTGACGCGCCGGTTTTTCCGGTCGCGCTCGATTCGGGGCTGTTCTGGGGCCGGCGGAGTTTTTTGAAATACCCCGGAACCGTCACGGTCGAAATTCTCGAGCCGATGCCGAACGGGCTGGCGCGCAAGCCGTTCATGGCCGAGCTGGAAAAGAGGATCGAGCAGGCCTCGATCGGCCTCGCGGCCGAGGCGCGGGAACGATACCCCTGGCTTGGGACCGGCGGGACCTGACGGCGCCCCCCGCTTGCGTCGATCGCCGTTCGGGCGTAGTATCTGACTAGCTGGTCAGATATGAGGAGGCGGCCGTGAGCGTCGAAAGGAAAAGCGTCGTCGGGCGCAAGCAGGCGGGCAAGGCTCGCCGTGCCCGCTGCGGCACCGAACGGACGAAGCTCAAGGCTCTCCACGCCTGGAAGCTGGAGGACGCCAAGGCCCGCTTCAGCGAGGTCGTGCGGCGGGCGCGCGCGCAGGGGCCGCAGCGCGTCACCTATCGCGGCAAGGACGCGGTCGTCGTCATCGCGGTCGAGGAACTGAAACGACTGTTGCCGGCGGAAAGGCCCCGGCAATCCTTGGTCGATTTCCTCCAAGGCACGGCGCTCGCCGAAATCGACATCCGCCGCGAGCCGGACCGGGGGCGGGACGTCGTTCTGTGATCGGCTGGCTGCTCGACACCAACGTCGTTTCCGAGCTCGCCACTCCCCGGTGCGATCCGAAGGTCGCGGCCTGGGCGGGGGAGCAGGCCGAAGATCGGCTGTTCATCAGCATTCTCTCGCTCGGCGAATACTACAAGGGCGTCGAAAACCTGCCTTTGGGCGCGCCCGCGCGCAGGCGGTTCGCGGCGGCGGTCGCCGCCCTCGAAGCGCGCTTCGCGGGGCGAGTCGTTTCCCTCGACGACGCCGTGGTGCGAAAGTGGGGGCGGATCATCGGCGAACTCCAGCGCACCGTCGGCAAGGCGCCCCCGGTGATCGACACGCTGCTCGCCGCGACCGCGATCGAGAACGATCTATATTTGGTCACGCGGAACGTGAAGGACGTTCGCGACTCGGGCGCCGCGATCTTCGATCCTTGGACCGACGACCCGGCGGGATTCCCGTTGGCGCGGTGACGCTCGCGGTCCCCTCTTCGATCCGCCCCCGAGCCCGGACAAGGCTGTGGACAAAGTTGTCCCGAAGGGGCCGAAAGCGGGGATGACGGGCCGTGTCCGCCCTAAATCCGGCCTTGGCGGGGGCGACGGGGCGGGAAAACTCGGTGAAACATTTAGAGAACATTAATCTTGACCGCGCTGGAGCCACCCCCTAAAATTTGATAAAATTCCTTATGTTTCAATGAGTTTTGTGCTGGGCTGAGCCCGGATCGGCGAGCGTCCCCATGAGCCAGGTTTCCGCCATTTCCCAGCAAATCTGGGACATGAAATACCGCCTCAAGTCGGCGGAGGGGCACGCGCTCGACAAAACCATCGCCGACACGTGGACGAGGGTCGCCCGCGCCGCGGCGGCGGCCGAAAAGGACCCGGCGGGGTGGGAAGCCCGCTTCGCCGAGGCGATGGACGATTTCCGCTTTCTCCCGGCGGGACGGATTTTCTCCGGCGCCGGATCGGGCCGGCGGGTGACGCTGTTCAACTGCTTCGTCATGGGCCAGATCCCCGACGACATGACCGGGATCTTCGAGCACCTCAAGGAAGCGGCGCTGACCATGCAGCAGGGCGGCGGCATCGGCTACGACTTCTCGACGTTGCGCCCCAAGGGCGCGCCGGTGAAGGGCGTCGGGGCGGACGCCTCCGGCCCGCTCACCTTCATGGACGTGTGGGACGCCATGTGCCGCACCATCATGAGCGCCGGCTCGCGCCGCGGCGCGATGATGGGGGTGATGCGCTGCGACCACCCCGACATCGAGGACTTCATCGAGGCCAAGCGCCAGCCGGGCCGGCTGCGCATGTTCAATCTCTCGGTCCTGGTCACGGACGCCTTCATGCAGGCGGTCAGGGAAGACGCGGCGTGGGAGCTGGCCTTCGGCGGCACCGTGTTCCGGAACGTGCGCGCGCGCGAGCTGTGGGACCGGATCATGCGCGCGACCTACACCTACGCCGAGCCGGGCGTGGTCTTCATCGACCGCATCAACCGCATGAACAACCTCGCGTATTGCGAAACCATCCACGCCACCAATCCCTGCATAACGGCGGATACCTGGGTCCAGACGACCGAAGGCCCGCGCCAAGTCGCCGATTTGGTCGGGCGGCCTTTCGCCGCGGTGGTGAATGGCGCTGTCCATGGTTCGGGACCAGAAGGATTCTTCGCCACCGGGGTCAAGCCGGTTCTGTGGCTCGCCGCGCGCGAAGGCTTCGCGCTGCGCCTGACCTGGGACCATCCTGTGCGTCGCGTCGTCGCGCGCACCCGTTACCGGGTGGAATCGGAATGGACCCGGGCGGGGGATCTTGCTCCTGGCGACGAAATTCTGCTCAACGATCACCGTTCGCTGGTGGACTGGCCGGGATTCGGCGGCGAAGGCGAGGGTTATCTTCTCGGCCTGCTGGTCGGGGATGGCACATTGAAGGCCGATGCAGCCGTGCTCTCGGTCTGGCGCCGATCGCTCGCCGCCGGCGGAGAAACGGCTGCCGACGGCGCCGAGAGCGTCATGGCGGCGGCATTGGACGCCGCCCGCGCGCTTCCGCATCGCGCCGACTTCGCCGGCTGGGTGGAGGTCGCGGGGCGCGGCGAGAGCAGGCTGAAGCTCGCGGCCTTGCGCGACCTCGCCTTCGCGCTCGGCATGACGCCGGGCGACAAGCGAATCGCCCCCCCGCTCGAACGCGCCGCCAGCGATTTCTATCGCGGCTTCCTCCGCGGACTGTTCGATACCGACGGCTCGGTGCAGGGAACGCAGGCCAAGGGCGTCAGCATTCGCTTGGCACAGAGCGATCTCGCCCGATTGGAGGCCACGCAGCGCATGCTGCTCCGCCTCGGGATCGTCTCGACGCTTTACCAAGAGCGGCGTCCGGCCGGCACCGCGCGCCTGCCCGACGGCAGAGGCGGCACCAAGGACTATGCGACCCAGGCGCAGCACGAGCTAGTAATCGCGGGCGAAAACGTCGCCCGCTTCGCCGCGCGGATCGGCTTCGCCGATACGGCCAAGGCGGCCCGGCTTTCGATGCTGCTGTCGGCCTATAAGCGTACTCTCAACCGCGAACGTTTTGTCTCCACGGTCGAATCGCTCGCGCCCGACGGACAGGAGACGGTATTCGACGTCCGGATTCCCGGCGTCAACGCGTTCGACGCCAACGGCTTTGTCGTTCACAATTGCGGCGAGCAGCCGTTGCCGCCCTATGGCGCGTGCCTGTTGGGTTCGATCAATCTCGCGAGGCTCGTCCACGATCCGTTCGCCGAGAACGCGCATCTTGACCTCGGCGCGCTCGAGGCCCTCGCCCGTACCGCCGTGCGCCTGCTCGACAACGTGATCGACGTCTCGGCTTTTCCCCTGCCTCGGCAGGAACACGAGGCCAAAGCCAAGCGCCGGATCGGCCTCGGCGTCACCGGTCTCGCGGACGCGCTTATCATGTGCCGCGCGCGCTACGGCGGCGCTCAGGCGGTACGCCTCGCCGAAGCGTGGATGAAAACCATCCAGCGTTCGGCCTATCTCGCCTCGACCGAATTGGCCGCCGAGAAAGGCGCGTTCCCGCTCTTCGACAAGGAAAAGTATCTCGCCTCGGAAACGGTCCGGACGCTCGACGAGGACGTCCGCGCGGCGATCGCCAAAAACGGCATTCGCAACGGCCTGCTCACTTCGGTCGCGCCGACGGGCACCATCTCGCTTTTCGCCGACAACGTGTCGTCGGGGCTCGAACCGGTGTTCAGCTTCGTCTATGCCCGTCACGTCCTGATGCCCGACGGCTCGCGCCGCGAGGAACAGGTTTCCGACTACGCCTATCGCCTGTTCCGAAAGACCTTCGGCGACGGCGCGCCGCTGCCCGACTACTTCGTCGACGCGCAAGCGCTCAGCCCCGCCGACCATCTCGTGATGCAGGCCGCGGTCCAGCGCCACGTCGACAGCTCGATTTCCAAGACCATCAACTGCCCGGAAGGGATTTCGTTCGAGGACTTCAAGGACATCTACCTCAAGGCCTACGAACTCGGCTGCAAGGGCTGCACCACCTACCGCCCGAACGAAATCACCGGCGCGGTGTTGGAAACGAGGCCCGGCAAGGCGAAGGGCGATCAGCCGGAGCTTCCCTTGGGCGACCCCCGGGCTCTTCGACCCGGGGGCTTGGCGCGGCCGCTCGACGCGGGCGATTCGGGCGCGATCGTCTACATGACCCAGCCCTTGGACCGGCCCGAGGTTCTCCAAGGCGGCACCTACAAGGTGCGCTGGCCGGAAACCGACCACGCCATGTACATCACCCTCAACGACGTCATCCAGGACGGCCGCCGCCGGCCGTTCGAGGTCTTCATCAATTCCAAGAACATGGAGCATTTCGCCTGGACGGTGGCGCTGACGCGGATGATCTCGGCGGTCTTCCGCCGCGGCGGCGACGTCTCGTTCGTGGTCGAGGAGTTGAAGGCGGTGTTCGACCCGCGCGGCGGGCAATGGATGGGCGGGCGCTACGTGCCCTCGCTCTTGGCCGCCATCGGCGAGGTGATCGAGCGCCACATGATCGCGATCGGCTTTCTCAGCTCCCCGCACGCCGGCGCGGGCGAGGCGCGCGTGCCGAGGGTCGCCGCCGCCGGCGGCGGCGAAGCGCCGGCTCCGTCCGCGCATTTCCGCCAGTGCCCCAAGTGCGCCGAAGCCGCCCTGATCCGCCAGGAAGGCTGCGACGTCTGCACCAGTTGCACGTATTCCAAATGCGCCTGACGGCGCGGCTGATGGCTCCTTCCAAATGCGCCTGAAGATTTAAGGAACGGTCAGCGCCGCGCTACTTTCTCGGCCTCGGCGAGCACGCGGTGCAACGGCGTGTCGCACACGCACAGCTCGTCCATGTGCCGCACGGTTTCGCGCACATAGTCGAGGCACGTGCCGCCGATGCCCCGCCCGGCGAGGACCCGCGCGACCATGCGCTTCATGGACAGTCTTCCGGTGTATTGGGGATGGTCGCGCCGGACGACGAAGACATAGGCGCGGACCGGCCCCTTGGGCGTCCTGGCTTTCATCCAACGCGGATTGTAGACCCGGTTCAGCATCTCGCGTTCGTGCAGGTAGGCGAGAACCCTGCTGGCGTTCTTGGCGGCGACGCGAAAGACGCGCCCGACGCAGGAGCCGCCGCGATCGAGCCCGAGCACCAGCCCGGGCCGCGCGTGCGTGCCGCGATAGCGGGTCGAGTTGACGCAGAGCGCGCGATGATAGCCGAAAATCCGCGCCGGACGGCTCTCGCCGAA
>MIAC01000080.1 GCA_001830475.1 Rhodospirillales bacterium RIFCSPLOWO2_12_FULL_67_15 | reverse complement strand
CCAGGGTGCTGAAGGGCACGCGCCGGTCCATCGCCTGGCGAAAGCCGAGATAGTCTGCCCGGTCTTCTCCGATTTGCGCGAGATTGGAGGAAAAAACCGTCAGTCCCGCGGCGTTGTAGACTTTCACCCGGTGAACCGGGGTGTTCCGGACAACCGCCGCGATCTCCCGGTTGAGTTCCTGGGTCGCGGTGCTGGCGCGCAAATCCTCGAGCCCGGCCGGCGAGGCTCCCCGCACATGGCCGGCGAACCTGGGCCAAAGCACATTGGCGAGCGCGCGCGTCAAGACGGCGTTTTGCGCTTCCTGGGAACGGATCGCCTCGTCGAGCGCCTGCTGGCGGTACAGCAGCACGAGCGCGACGGCCACCGCGATATAAACGGCGGCGCCGGCGAAAAAGAACCGCGAGCGGTTCGACATTATTCCACCCTTCCCATCGGGTATAATGGCGAAGGCCGCGTCAGGCCTCCAGTAGCGAACCGAGCCCCGGACATGGTTAACATGCGACGCTCCGATGATTAAAATCGCGTCCTGGAACGTGAACTCGGTCAAGGCGCGGCTGCCGGGCGTGCTCGCGTGGGTCCGCGAGGCCGCGCCGGACATCCTCCTCCTGCAGGAATTGAAATGCGAGGAGAACGCGTTTCCGGCGCTCGAATTCGAAGACCTCGGCTACAACCTCGCCGTGGTCGGACAGAAGACCTACAACGGGGTCGCGATCCTGTCCAAATCCGCGATCGAAGTAGACCACCGGAAACTTCCGGACGGGGCCGGCGACGAGCAAGCTCGCTATGTCGAGGGTTTCACCATGGGCGTGCGCGTCGCCTCGATCTACCTCCCCAACGGCAATCCGATCGTCGATTCGGGCCGGCGCTCGGACAAGTTCGCCTACAAGCTCGCCTGGATGGAGCGGCTTTACCGTCACGCCCGCGACCTGTTGGCGGGCGAGGACGCGACCATCCTGGGCGGCGACTTCAACATCATCCCCGAGCCCGAGGACGTCCACGACCCCGAAGGCTGGGAGAACGACGCGCTTTATCGGCCTGAGTCCCGCGCCGCGTTCCGGAAAACGATGTTCCTCGGCTTGACCGACGCGTTCCGGGCCCGGCACCCGACGGCCCAACGCTATACTTGGTGGGATTACCGAAGCGGCGCCTGGGCCAAGGACCAAGGCGCGCGCATCGATCACCTGCTGCTTTCGCCCCAGGCCGCCGACCTTCTGGCCGCGTGCGACATCGACCGCAAGCCGCGCGGCCAATACAAAGCCTCCGATCACACCCCGATCTGGTGCGCGTTGCGGGAAAAATGAGCGCCGCAATATTTAATGCGCGCGGGGATTCGCCCGCGCGCCCCGTCACCGAAGGCGGCTGTTCGTGCGGCGCTATCCGCTACCGGGCGAGCGCGCCGCCGATCCGCGCGGTGCATTGCCATTGCTCGCTCTGCCGGCGTGCGAGCGGCGCCGCTTATCTCACCTGGATCATGTTCCCGGCGGACGCGTTCGCGTTCACCCGGGGCACGCCCGCGATCTACCGGGCGACGGCCAAGGCCGAGCGCGCGTTTTGCCCGGCGTGCGGGACACCCCTCACCTTCCGCCACGTCGACAGCGCCGACAAGGTGGACGTGACGGTCGGAAGCCTCGACGACCCGAACGCGGTCGCGCCCGACGACCACATCTGGGTCTCGGCGCAGCTGCGTTGGCT
>MIAC01000079.1:1373-1768 GCA_001830475.1 Rhodospirillales bacterium RIFCSPLOWO2_12_FULL_67_15 | reverse complement strand
ACGCTCTGCTCCATGACCGGGTTCGCCCGCGCCGACGGCAAGGACGATCAAGCCGCCTGGACGTGGGAAATCCGCAGCGTCAACGGCCGCGGCCTCGATTCCCGGCTCCGTCTGCCCTTGGGCTTCGAGAAGATCGAGGGGCCGTCCCGGGACCTGATCGCCAAGCACGTCAAGCGCGGCAATGTCCAGGCGACGCTCGGCCTGACGCGCACGGGCGCGGGCGGCGGAATCGCCGTCAACCGCGAGGTGCTGGAACAGGCAATCCACCTCGCGACCGAACTTTCCCACCGCCTGCCGTCGTCCCGGCCGCCGTCGGTGGACGGGTTGCTGTCGTTGCGCGGGGTGATCGAACCCGCCGAGCACGAACCGAGCGCCGAAGAGCGCGAGCGGCGCGA
>MIAC01000079.1:0-1360 GCA_001830475.1 Rhodospirillales bacterium RIFCSPLOWO2_12_FULL_67_15 | reverse complement strand
AAGGATCTCGACCAGGCGCTCGTGCGCCTCGTGCTCGCGCGCGCGAGTGAAGGCAAGAAGCTCGGCGAGGCACTGCGCGGGCGGCTCGACGAAATCGAGGCGTTGACCGGGGCGGCGGAAAGACTGGCGGCGCTTCAGCCGCAAGCGATCCAGGCGCGCCTCAAGAAGAACGTCGCCGTCTTGCTCGAATCCTCGCCCGCGATGCCCTCCGAGCGGCTCGCGCTGGAAGTGGCGTTGCTCGCCGCCAAGGCCGACCTGCGCGAGGAGCTGGACCGCCTCAAGGCCCACGTCACTCAGGCGCGCGAGCTGCTGGCCGACGGCGCGGGCGTCGGGCGCCGGCTCGATTTCCTCTGCCAGGAGTTCAACCGCGAGGCCAACACGCTCTGTTCCAAGTCCGAGGACGTGGCGCTGACCCGGATCGGGCTCGATCTCAAGGCGGCGATCGAGCAGTTCCGCGAGCAGGTTCAGAACATCGAATAGGAGTCCTTCGGATGCAGCACGGAATCAACCGCCGCGGCCTGATGCTGGTTCTGTCCTCGCCTTCGGGCGCGGGCAAGACGACGATCTCGCGCGAGCTTTTGCAGCGCGAGCCCGGTCTGGTCATGTCGATTTCCGCCACGACCCGTCCGGCGCGACCCGGCGAGGTGGACGGCCGGGATTATTTTTTCAAGGGCGGCGCGGAATTCGCGGCGATGGTGAAGAAAGGCGAATTCCTGGAGCACGCCCGGGTCTTCGATAACTTCTACGGCACGCCGCGCGCGCCGGTGGAGGCGGCGTTGAGCGCGGGCAAGGACGTGCTCTTCGACGTCGACTGGCAGGGCACCCAGAAACTGAAGGAATCGGCGCGCGCCGACCTCGCCAGCGTGTTCATCCTGCCGCCTTCGCTGGCGGAATTGGAACAGCGCCTCCGCGCCCGTGCCCAGGATTCCCCCGAGGTGGTGCGGAGCCGCATGTCCCGCGCCGCGGCCGAGATGAGCCATTGGGCCGAATACGACTACATCGTCGTCAACGTGGACGTGGAAAGCTCGATCGCCCGGGTCCGGGCCATTCTCGCCGCCGAACGGCTCCGGCGCGACCGCCAGTCGGGGTTGGCCGAGTTCGTCGCCGCGATGTGCGGGGAAAAGTAGGAACACTCCGGCCATGTGGCCCGACCGGCGCCTGATCGAGCTTTTCGGGATCGAGCATCCGCTCGTTCAGGCGCCGATGGCCGGGGCCATGGACGGCGCCCTGGCGGCGGAGGTCTCCCAGGCGGGCGGCCTCGGCTCGCTGCCGTGCGCGATGCTGAGCGCGGAAAAAATCCGCGAAGAAGTCGAAAAAATCCGCCGCCGCACGCAAAGGCCGTTCAATCTCAATTTCTTCT
>MIAC01000078.1:7973-10053 GCA_001830475.1 Rhodospirillales bacterium RIFCSPLOWO2_12_FULL_67_15 | reverse complement strand
GCGCGACCAAAGCTGGTTTCCGCGCCGGGGCGCGATCGCGGTGACGATCGAGCCGGCGATCGAACCCGCCATCATATCCGCCGAAACCGGCGGAGACGCCTGGAAGGCCGCGCTCAAGCTCCGCGATCTCGCCCGCGAGCGCATCCTGCGCCATTGCGGCGAGCCCGACGCCCAGCACGTGCAACTGCCGTTTTGAGCTAAGGACCCTCTGATAAAATCCCCCAAACCGTCATTCCGGGGCCGCGCCAGCGGAACCCGGAATCCAGCCTTGTCCCCGCGCAAGCGGGGAAGCGTATCGAAAAGAATGGATTCCGGCTCGGCGCTTCGCGCCGTCCGGAATGACGAAATTGACTTATGCAGACCTTCCCCAAAGCCGGCCCCGACGGGCCGAGACCGTCAATTGTCAAACGCGCGTCCGGGAGAGTAGAGTGCGGCCCGCGTCGCCTCAAATCTCCTGGGACTTTCCATTCATGAACCACTCCTCCGGCCGGCCGGGGCTGCTGCTCGCCCTCTTCATGCCGCCCTTGTTCCTGAGCGCGCTCCTGATGTTCTGGTCGCAGCCGCTGGTCGGCAAGATGATCCTGCCGCTGCTCGGCGGAACGCCGATGGTGTGGACCACGTGCATGGTGTTCTTCCAGGCGCTGCTGCTGGCGGGATACGGCTACGCGCATTTGTCGCTCAAGCTCGGGGTCCGGCGCCAGGCGATGCTGCACGTCCTGCTGTTGGCCGTGTCGCTGATCGCGCTCCCGATCGGGTTCGACGCCGCGCACTGGGAACCGCCGACGAGCGACAACCCGATGGGCTGGCTGTTCCTGCTGCTCGCGGTTTCGGCCGGGGCGCCGTTCTTCATGCTCTCGGCGACGGCGCCGATGCTGCAGGCTTGGTTCGCGCGCACCGATCATCCGGCCGCCGCCGATCCCTATTTCCTCTACGTCACCAGCAATATCGGCAGCCTGATCGGCCTCCTCGGCTTCCCGACGGTGGCCGAGGTGTATCTCACCGTTCCCGGCCAGACCTCGATCTGGAGCGGGCTCTACGTCGTGCTGGTCCTGGGCATCGCGCTCGCCTCGTTCGCCGCGCTCCGCGCGCGCGAGGGCGGCGTGATGAAACTCGCGGCCAAGACCAAGCACGCCGCGGGCGCGATCATGGCGCACACGCTGTCCACCGCCATCCGCCTTCGTTGGGTGCTGCTGGCGTTCGCGCCGTCGAGCCTGTTCATCGGCCTCACCACCTACGTCACCACCGACATCGCCGCGGTCCCGCTGCTCTGGATCCTGCCGCTGGCCGGCTATCTCCTCACCTTCATCGTCGCCTTCGCGCGCCGGCCCCCGATCCCGCACGACACCGCCATCTTGCTGCAACCCTATTTCATCCTGCCGGTGGTGGTTCTGTTCTTCTGGGGCGGCGGCGGCAGCGCGACCTTTTTCACCATCGCGCTCCATTTTTTCGCGTTTTTCGTCACCGCGCTGGTCTGCCACGGCGAGCTCGCCCGCACCCGCCCCGATCCCGAGCACCTGACTGAATTCTACTTCCTGCTTTCGCTCGGGGGCGTGCTCGGCGGCATCTTCAACGCCATCGTCGCGCCCGTCGCCTTCACCGCGCTGGTCGAATATCCGCTGGTGCTGCTGCTCGCGCTGTACCTGCGGCCCGGCGCGGGAGCCGAGAGCGTTCCCCGCCCGGCGCTCAAGGACCTCGTCCTGCCCGGCGCGGTGTTCGCCGCGCTGCTGTTCGCGCTGTGGCGCTTCCCGGACACCTTCACCGACGCCGATTCCGCGCTGCAGACGACGGTCGGGATCATCCTCGCGCTGACCGCGGCCTCGGCGGCGAAGCGGCCGTGGCGGTTCGGCCTGATCGCGTCCGCGATCCTGCTCGCCCAGTTGCTGTTTCCGATCGGCGGGCGTTCCACCGAGCTGCGCGCGATGCGCAACTTCTTCGGCATCATCCGGGTGACGCAGGAAGAGAAGCCGCCGATGATGACCATGTATCACGGCACCACCAACCACGGCTCGCAGAGCCTGGAGCCGGACCGCCGCCTGATCCCGCAGACCTATTACTTCCCCGGCAGCCCGCTGACCCAGGT
>MIAC01000078.1:2765-7939 GCA_001830475.1 Rhodospirillales bacterium RIFCSPLOWO2_12_FULL_67_15 | reverse complement strand
CAGCTTTCCGTGCTCGGGCTCGGCACCGGCGCGCTCGCGTGCCTGGCCCGGCCGGGGCAGACCTTCACCTATTACGAGATCGATCCGGCGGTCGAGCGCATGGCCCGCGACACCACGCTGTTCACCTTCATGCGCGACTGCCCCCCGGACAAGAAGGTCGTGCTCGGCGACGGCCGCCTGACGCTGCGGAAGATGCCGAATGCCTCCCAGGATCTTCTGGTCATGGACGCCTTCACCTCGGACGCGGTGCCGGTGCACCTGCTGACGCGCGAGGCCCTGGCGATCTATCTGACCAAGCTCAAGGCGGACGGCGTGCTGGTCTATCACATCTCCAACCGCTACCTCGACCTGAAGCCGGTGCTGGCGGGCCTCGGCGCCGACGCCGGGCTCGACGCCTTCATCCAGGAATGGGACGCGCCGGCCAACACGCCGTCGGCGTTCGGCTCGACCTGGGTGATCATGGCCCGGCCCGGCCCGACCGCCGACCACATCCGCGACGACGGCCGCTGGAGCGAACTCAAGCCGGCCGGCAAGGACCGGCTCTGGACCGACAACTATTCCAACATCTTCACCGCGCTCAAGTGGTAGCGACGCGGCCGTCGCTCATCTGAAGCCGCCGGTCGGCCAGCGCCGCCAGGTCGTGCTCGTGGGTGACCACCACCAGCGCCCGGTTCTGTTCGTGGGCGAGGCGGGTGAAGATATCGAACATCGCGTGCGCGTTCTGGCTGTCGAGGTTCCCGGTCGGCTCGTCGGCGAGCACGATCGCCGGATCGTTGGCGAGCGCGCGCGCGACCGCGACCCGCTGGCGCTGGCCGCCGGAAAGCTGTCCCGGATATTTCCGCATCTGATCGGCAAGCCCGAAATCGGCGAGGATCGCTTCCGCCCGCGCGCGCATCTCGGCCGGCCGGTGGCGGCCGAGCTTGCGCATCGGCAGCATGACGTTGGCGAGCACGTCGAACTCCTCGAGCAGGAAATGGAACTGGAAAACGAAGCCGAGCCGGCCGAGGCGCAGACGCGCCTGGGCGTCGGACGAAAGTCCGCCGACGTCGCTCCCTTCGATCCAGATTTGCCCGGCGCTCGGCGCATCGAGCAGGCCGAGGAGATAAAGCAGCGACGACTTGCCCGAGCCCGACGGGCCGGTCACCGCCACCATCTCGCCCCTCCGGACGGCAAAGGTCGCGTTTTCCACCAGCGTCACCGGCACGGGACCGGGCAGGACGCGGGTCAGGGCGCGGGCCTCGAGCGCGAGGGTCTCGGTCATTACAATCCCCGCACGATGTCGACCGGATTGAGGCGCGCCGCGCGCCGGGCCGGAAGCCAGGCCGCGAACACCGCCGAGGCGGTTGCGACCGCGGCCCCGATCGCGTAGTGCCAGGACGTGCGGTAAAGAAAGAACCCCTCGCCGCGCACGAAACCCTCGATCGGGAAACGCAGGGAAGCGAGAAATTCGACGATGGCGTAGCCAAGCAGCCAGCCGAACACGCTGCCGACCAGGCCGGCGATCAGCCCTTCGATAATAAAGACGCGCCGGATGTCGGCCTCGGCGAAGCCCATCGACTTGAGGATGGCGATGTCGCGCGCCTTTTCGAACACCACCGTCGAGATGACGTTGAAGATGCCGAAGCAGGCGACGATCAGGATGGCGCCGACGGTCGAATACATGATCCCGTTCTGGATGACGAAAATGCCGAGCACGTTGCGCGAGGCTTCCTGCCACGATTCGGTGCGGTAGCCGAAACGGGATTCGAGCCGCCGGGCGAATGTTTCCGCCTGCTCGATGTCGTCCAAGCGGATGCGGATGCGATTGATTACGTTGGGTTGATTGTGCAGGATTTGCGCTTTCTTGAGCAGGACGTAGGCTTCGAAATTGTCCATGGACACGATGCCGGAGGAGAAAATTCCGACCACCTTCATTTTCAAAACCACGCCCTGGGGCGAAATCACCGAAAGCGTGTCCCCCACCGTCACGCCCGCCTTTTGCGCCACGCCGATCCCGAGGATGACGCCGTTGCCGGCGGTGTAAAGATCGTCGAGCGCGCCCCGGATCAGGGCTTTTTCCAGATTGGTGACGCGGCGCTCCAGCGCCGGTTCGATGCCGTTGACGGTCACCGAGACGTCCTTGACCCCGTAGCGCAGCAGCGCCTGGGCGGTATGCGTCGGCGCCACCCTGAGGCCCGGCATTTCGCGGAGCGAAGCGAGAATCGCCCGCCCGCCGCGAATTCCCCGCACCTCGTCACGGGGCTTGAGACCGAACACTTCGACCGCGCCTTCCCCATATGCCAGCAGCGCCGGTTGCAGAGCGGGCGCGCGGAATTCGTCCTTGACGATGATGTGCGGCTGAACGTCGATGACCTTTTCGATGAAATAGCGCTGAAATCCCTGCATCATCGAGGCGATGCCGATGAAGAATCCGACCCCGAGCGCGACCCCAAGCACCGAGATCGCGGTCTGGCGCCGCCGGCGCAGCAGGTGGGACAAGGCGATGTCGAGTTCGAGCGGCATGAAGTATTCCCCGCGCGCCTAACGCGCGAGCGCCTTCGCTCCGTTGACGACCCTGATCCGCGCGCCGTCGGTGAGAGTCGCCGGCGGATCGAGAATGACCCGGGCATCCGCCGCAAGTCCTTCGACGATCTCGGTGCGGGTCGCGCCGCGCGCGCCGATCCTGACCCGGACGCGTTTCGCGCGATCGGCGTCGGCGACGAACACGTACCCCTCGCGCACCGCGCGCGCGGGAACGAGCAGGGCGTCCGCCGTGGTGCGGGCGACGACGTTGATCTCGACCGTCATCCCGACCAAAAGCGGCGTATCCTCGGGCAGCGCGACGCGGACCCGGAAGCTCTTGTTGATCGGATCGCCCTTGGGCGTGATGGCGGCGACGGTGCCCGCCAGCGCCCGCTCGGGAAACGCGTCCGCCTTGACCAGCACCTTCTGGCCGGCGGCGAGGCGGACGATGTCCTCCTCGTCGACGTCGGCGGTGACGCGCAAGGGCTTCGGCTGGCCAATGGAAAAGAGGATCTTCTGCTTGTCGACCACCTCGCCGACCTCGCCGTCCTGGCGCAGCACCGTGCCGGCGATCGGGGCGCGCAGGTTCAAATCCTCGAGCCGCTGGCGCGCCGCCGCGGTCGCCGCCTTGGCCTGAAGATAATCGCTCTGCACCCGCTCGTAGGCCGCCCGGCTCGCGACGCCGCGGGCCTCGAGCGCGCGCTGGCGGGCGAGTTCCTCCTGCCAGTATTGCTCGCGGACCTCGAGCTGGCGCAAGTTCGCCTGGGCCTCGCGGTCGTCGAGCCGAGCGAGCAGGTCGCCTTCCTTGACCAGATCTGCGTCGTGGACGCGGATGTCGGCGATCCGCCCCGGCACCAGCGAGGACACTTGCGCCCAATTCACCGGCTCGACGATGCCGGTGGCGTAGACCGAATCGACCGCCAACCCCCGCTCCGGGGTCGCGACCGTGACCGCGACGCCGCGCCCGAACAGGTAATAGCCGAGCGCCGCGGCGGCGAAAGCGGCGGCGACGAGAAAAGGGATGGATTTACGCATGGCGAAACGCCCGTATTCTAGGACGGCATTCCCGGAACCACCACCCCGCCCGGGACGGAACCCGGGCGCGGCCTCGGGACCCTTGACGGGCGGGCGTTCCCTTACCCATGCTGGGCCGAAGGCGGTGCGGCCGAGATCGCCGCTTCCCCGCCCGACAGGGAGAATAAAACCATGAATAGACTGTTTCTGATCGCCGCCGGCGCGGCCGCGATCGTGCTCAGCCAACCCGCTTCCGCCGCCGAAACGCTGCGCATGATGTCCGGGCCGCAAGGCGGCTCGTGGATTCCGCTCGCCGGCTCGCTCAAGTCCATGTGGGAGAAGGCGCTCCCCGGCGTGACGGTCCAGGCCTTGCCCGGCGCCGGCATCGCCAACGTCAAGGGCGTCCAGGAAAACAAGACCGATATCGGCTTCGCCAACAGCGTCTCGACCGTGGACGCGATCGCGGGCACCGCGCCCTTCGACAAGAAGCACGACAACGTCTGCCAACTGGCCACGCTCTACCCGCAGTATTTCCAGGTGGTCGTGCTCGCCGACGCCAAGATCAATTCGGTCGCCGACTTGAAGGGCAAGCACGTCGCCATCCAACCGCGCGGCAACACCGCCGAGGAAATCTCGCGCCACGTGCTCAAGGTCTACGGTCTCGACTATCAGAAGCTGGGCAAGGTCAGCCATGTTTCCTACAGCGACGCGGTCGCGCTGATGAAGGACGGGCACGCGCAGGCCTTCACCCTCGGCACCACCATTCCGGCGGGTGCGGTCATGGATATCGCCGCCGCTCGCGACATCAAGCTGCTCGGGATCGGCGAAAAGATCGCCGACATGAAGAAGATCAATCCCGGTTACACCCTCAACACCATCAAGGGCGGCACCTATCCCAAGATCGCCAACGACGTGAAGGTGATCGGCTACGCCACGCACCTGGTGGTGAGCTGCAAGCTGCCCGAGGCCCAGGTTTACGCCATGGCCAAATCCATCGCCGCCAACATCGGCGACCTGACGGCGGTCGTCAAAGCGGTCGAGGGGCTCACGCCCAAGATGATGGCCGAGGACATCGGCGTGCCGCTCCACCCCGGCGCGCGGAAGTTCTACAAGGAAGCCGGCGCGCTTTAATCCCTCCCACGAAACCGGCGGGTGACCCCCGCCAGTTTTTCCTTGGTTGCGGTTAAATGCGTTTACCCCGTCATTCCCGCGAAAGCGGGAATCCCGCTTTTCCGAAAGCGTGGACCCCCGCTTGCGCGGGGGTGACGATTCCTCCTGAATGCGCCATGCTCTAGGTCCCGATGCCGACTTCCCTGACTCTCTTCGAGCGCGGCGTGCGCATGGCGGCGTGGGCCACCGCCGTCACCATGTCGCTCTATCACATGTGGATCGCCGCCACCGGCCCGCCCGAGGCGATGATTTTCCGCGGCACGCACCTGCTGTTCGCGCTGGTGCTGGTGTTCATGTTCTTTCCCTTCCGTCCCCGGGAAGGGGCGCGGCGGGTTCCCTGGTACGATTTCGTTCTGATCGCGCTCAGCTTGGCCGCCGTCGGCTACGTCTTCGTCAACTACCAATACATCGTCAATCGCATCTATTACATCGACGATCTCAAGCCCGGCGACTGGGTCATGGCGATCCTGACGATCCTGCTCGTGCTC
>MIAC01000078.1:2497-2639 GCA_001830475.1 Rhodospirillales bacterium RIFCSPLOWO2_12_FULL_67_15 | reverse complement strand
CGTGATCATCTTCGTCGTGTTCGGAAGCTTCATGGAGCGGACCGGAACCGGCAAGATGTTCATGGATTTCGCCCTCGCCATCACCGGCCACACTGCCGGCGGCCCCGGCAAGGTGGCGGTGGTGAGCTCGAGCCTGTTCGGC
>MIAC01000078.1:2076-2473 GCA_001830475.1 Rhodospirillales bacterium RIFCSPLOWO2_12_FULL_67_15 | reverse complement strand
AACGTGATGGTCGACGGGCCGATCACCATTCCCTTGATGAAGCGGACCGGGTTCCGCCCTCCGTTCGCGGCGGCGGTGGAAGCGGTCGCCTCGACCGGCGGCCAGATCATGCCCCCGGTGATGGGCGCGGCCGCCTTCGTCATGGCCGAGTTCCTGGCGGTGAGCTATTTCCAGGTCACGGTCTGGGCCGTGATCCCGGCCTTCCTCTACTACGTCGCCGTCTTTTTCGCGGTCCATTTCGAAGCCAAGCGCTCGGGCCTCCACGGCCTGCCGAAGAGCGAGATTCCGCCGCTCAGGCGCGTGCTGCGCGAGCGCGGGCACTTGTTTATCCCGATCCTGATTATCCTCGCCGGGTTGTTCAGCGGCTACAGCGCGCCCTTGTGCGCGCTCGCCGGAG
>MIAC01000078.1:0-1993 GCA_001830475.1 Rhodospirillales bacterium RIFCSPLOWO2_12_FULL_67_15 | reverse complement strand
GACGGCGCCAAGAACGCGCTTTCGGTCGCCATGGCCTGCGCTTCGGCCGGCATCGTCGTCGGGGCCATCACGCTCACCGGCCTCGGCATCACTTTCACCAACATCGTCGTCGAGCTGGCGCGCAACAGCCTGCTGCTCGCCCTCGTCGTCACCGCGATCGCCGGCATCATTCTCGGCATGGGCATGCCGACCACGCCCGCCTACATCATCATGGTCTCGCTCCTGGTGCCGGCGATCATCAAGCTCGGGGCGATCGAGCCGGCCGCGCACATGTTCGCGTTCTACTTCGCCATTCTTTCCGCGATCACGCCCCCGGTCGCGCTCGCGGTCTATGCCGCCGCCGCGCTCGCCAAGACCGATCTTTGGAGTTCGGGATACGCCGCGATCCGGGTCGGCGCCGCGGGCTTCATCGTGCCGTTCATGTTCATCTACGAACCTTCGCTCCTGCTGATCGGCGATTGGCAGGATTCGTTGACCGCCTTCGTCAGCGCCTCGATCGGGACGGCGACGCTCGCCGCCTCGCTCATGGGTTATCTGCTCCGGCCGCTCGTTCTTTGGCAGCGGGTCGCCTTGTTCGCCGCCGCGCTCCTGCTGATCAAGCCCGGCTTGATCACGGATGCGATCGGGCTCGGGATTTTGCTCGGAATTCTTCTGCTCCAACGCGCCGAAGCGAAGCGCGCCGCCGCCACCCGTCCGGGTTGACCTTCAATGGATCTCCGGCTCGGGCGTCGGGCCTGAGCCTTCGAGAAAATCGAAATCGCAGCCCTTGTCCGCCTGGGTGATGTGGGCGAGGAACATCTCGCCGAAGCCGCGAACGTAGGGCGCGGGCCGGGGCCGCCACGCCTGGCGCCGGCGCCCCAGTTCGCCCGCGTCGACGAGCAGATCGAGCCGGCGGGAATCCGCGTCGAGTTCGATCATATCGCCGTCGTGTACCAGCGCGAGCGGCCCGCCGACGGCGGATTCGGGCGCGACGTGGAGAACGCAGGCGCCGTAGCTGGTGCCGCTCATGCGCGCGTCCGAAATCCGCACCATGTCGCGCACGCCCTGGCGCAGCAGCTTCTTCGGCAGCGGCAACTGCCCCCACTCCGGCATTCCGGGGCCGCCCTTGGGCCCGGCGTTCTTGAGCACCAGGACCGAGTCGGGCGTCGCCGCAAGGTTTTCGTCGTCGATGCGCGCGGCCATGTCATTGTAATCCTCGAACACCACCGCCGGACCGCGGTGCTTGAGCAAGCGCGGCTCGGCCGCGGTCAGCTTGATCACCGCGCCGTCGGGCGCGAGCGAGCCCTTGAGGATCGCGAGGCCGCCTTCGGCCCGGAGCGGCCGGTCGAGGGGACGGATCACGTCCGCGTTGACGACGCGCGCCCCGGCGACGGCTTCGCCGAGGGTGCCGCCCATGACGGTCGGCGCCTCCAGCCGGAGATAATCCTTGAGTTGGGCGAGCAACGCACGGCTGCCGCCGGCATAATGGAAATCCTCCATCAGGTACTGGCCCGAGGGACGCAGGTTGACGAGGAACGGCGTCCGCCGCGCGATCTCGTCGAAGCGCTGGAGCGGAAGCGCGATCCCGGCGCGGCCCGCCAGCGCCACCAGGTGCACCACCGCGTTGGTCGAGCCGCCGGTGGCGTTCAGCGCGACGATCGCGTTGTCAAACGAATCGGCGCTCAAAATGTCGCGGGGCTTGAGGTCCTCCCACACCATCTCGACGATGCGCCGCCCGCTCGCGCTCGCCAGGCGCGGATGGTTGGAATCGGCCGCCGGAATCGAGGCCGCGCCGGGCAGCGAAAGCCCGAGCGCCTCGGTCAGGATCGCCATGGTCGAGGCGGTGCCCATGGTCATGCAGGTTCCGAACGAGCGGGCTATGCCGTCCTCGATCCCCTGCCAATCGTCCTCGGTGAGCTTGCCAGCCCTGAGTTCGGCCCAATACTTCCAGACATCGCTGCCGCTGCCCAGCGTGACGCCGTTCCAATTGCCCCGCAGCATCGGCCCCGCCGGG
>MIAC01000077.1 GCA_001830475.1 Rhodospirillales bacterium RIFCSPLOWO2_12_FULL_67_15 | reverse complement strand
CGCGTCACGTGTCCGGAAAAGGTGATTACGCTGGAGCCGAGGCTTTCCTTCCTTCCCGCCGCCCGCGTGCACCAAGTGTTGAAAGAGGAGGAACCCTTCCAGTGCATTCGCTGCGGCAAGGCGTTCGGCACCCGCTCCTCGATCGAGCGGATCGCCGACAAGTTGAAGACACACCCCATGTTCGCGGGCGCAGGATCCCTCGAACGACTCAAGATGTGCGACAACTGCCGCGTTGTCGCCATGACCGAAGACGAGACGCACCCTTTCGCCGGACCGCCGCGCCCGATGGTCCGGACCACCGAGGATTACCTCAGCGAGCGCGAGGATCTGCGCCGCCTTGCCAAGGCCGACATGAAGGCCAAAGGCCTGGTTCCCGACCCGGATTCCGGCCCCAAACCGGGCAAAAAGGGCTGACCCATCCGAAAGCCCCGCTTGCGGAAGGGTCGAAAAGCAGGGTTAGATGATCTAAGCTTGATGTTCGACTTATCGGACCTTACCGGTCGGCAACCATGATCGATCCTTTCGGCCGCTCGATCTCCTACATCCGCGTCTCGGTCACGGACCGCTGCGATTTTCGCTGCGTCTATTGCATGGCCGAGGACATGACCTTTCTGCCGAAGTCGGACCTGCTGACGCTCGAGGAGTTGGATCGCCTTTGCGGCGCCTTCGTGCGCAAGGGCGTGCGCAAGATCCGGCTCACCGGCGGCGAGCCGCTGGTCCGGCGCAACCTCATGAGCCTGGTTCGGAACCTCTCGCGCCATCTCCATACCGGCGCGCTGGAGGAACTGACCCTCACCACCAACGGAAGCCAACTCGCCAAATACGCGGGCGAGTTGGCCGCCGCGGGCGTCAAGCGGATCAACGTCTCGGTCGATACCCTCGATCCCGTCAAGTTCGAGGCCATCACCCGCGGCGGCAAGTTGCCGACGGTCAAGGAGGGCCTCGCCGCCGCCAAGGCCGCCGGGCTTGCGATCAAGATCAATACGGTCGCGCTCAAGGGCGTCAACGACGGCGAGTTCGACGCCCTTCTCGAGTGGTGCGGGCGCGAAGGGCTCGACATGACTCTGATCGAGACCATGCCGATGGGCGAGGTCGACCACCATCGCGCCGATCGCTATTTGTCGCTCGCCGAGGCGCGGCGGACGCTGGCCAAAAGCTGGACTCTGGAGGATATCGCGCACCGCACCGGCGGGCCGGCGCGTTACACTCTGGTCAAGGAAACGGGACGGAAGCTCGGCTTCATCACCCCGCTCAGCCACAATTTCTGCGAAAGTTGCAACCGGGTGCGCGTGACCTGCACCGGTATGCTTTATATGTGCCTCGGCCAGGACGATTCGGCGGACCTCAGGGCGCCTTTGCGCGCCACGGAAAGCGACGAGCTCCTCGATGCCGCGATCGAAGCCGCGATCCGCCGCAAGCCCAAGGGCCACGACTTCGTCATCGAACGCGCGGCGCCGGCGGTGCAGCGCCATATGAGCGTCACCGGCGGCTGACGCCGGCTTCCGGCCGCAAGCCATCTTCTCCCCGACACCGGTTACGCCCTGTCTTGACCGGGGCGGTTTCCTTTCCCGCCTACAGGACACCAAATGTCCGCTCCCGCCGACCAGCAAGAAAAAATTCGCGCCATACTCGCGCGCCTGAGCGCCGAATTCCGCGACGACTGCCGGGAAAAAATCGACGAATGCGGCGACATCCTCCAGCGACTGTCGGAACAACACGACAATTGGCGCGAGGACATGATCGAGTTGCAACGCCGCATCCACAACATCAAGGGGAGCGCCGGCTCCTTCGGCTTTCCCGCCATCACCCTGATCGCCCACAAGCTCGAGGACTATCTCGAAGCGGCGGAGTCCCCGGCCGGACACACCCACGATATCCAGGTTTTCCTCGACGTTATCCGCGATATCGCCGACCGCGGAATAAACCCGCCGGAGGAGGAATATCCGGCCCTGCTCCGAACCCTTCCGCGCCCTAGGCACGGTTTCGTTCCCGTTCAGCGCGCCCGCGAGGTCCACGTTCTCCTCGCCATGCCCAAGGACGTGCAGCGGCGGATCGTCCAAAAAGAGCTTGCCTCGTGCGGCTTCGACGTCACCTGCGCCGACACCGGGGTCGCCGCCATCGGGCTCGCGCTCGCCACCCGTCCCGACGCGGTGTTCGCCAGCCTCGTGCTCGCGGACATGAGCGGAGCGGATCTCGCGGGCGCGCTCGCCGCCATCGGCGCGACCTGGAAATGTCCGTTCGCTCTCCTCACGACCGTGGCTGCCGATGCCCCGGAACTCGCCGGGCTTCCGCCGCAGGCCTGCGTTATCGCCAAGAACGAGCGGTTCATGGAAACGCTGACCGAACGCTTGATCGAGTGGGGGTTGTTCGGCCCGCGCTCCCCGATGGGGGCGCATCATTAAAAGCGCGCGGGGAGTCGCCCGCGCGCCCG
>MIAC01000076.1 GCA_001830475.1 Rhodospirillales bacterium RIFCSPLOWO2_12_FULL_67_15 | reverse complement strand
CACCGCTCGTAGACCGGGAGGGAATCGATTTTCTTCTCATTGAAGACCACCTCTCCGGAATGGAACGTCGTATGTCCCATGATCGTCGCGAGCAGAGTGGTCTTGCCGACGCCGTTGCGGCCCAGCACCGCGAGCGAGCCGCGCTCGGGGAGCTCGAGCGCGACGTCCTCGAGGATGATCGTTTCGCCATATCCGGCACGCGCGGCGGAAATCCTAAGCATGCGTCGCCTCGCCGAGGTAGACGTCGCGCACGCGCTTGTCCGCCGCGATTTCCTCCGGCGGACCCTCGACCAGCACCTGCCCCTGCACCAGCACCGTGATGCGCTGCGCGAAGCGGAACACCAGGTCCATGTCGTGCTCGATGATCAGGATCGCGATCTCGGCAGACAGCTTTTCCAGATGCCGCAGGATCTTTTCTGTATCCGCCGAAGGCACGCCGGCGGCGGGCTCGTCGAGCAGCAGCACCTTCGGCCTGAGGCCGAGCGCGATCGCGACCTCGACCAGGCGCTGCTTGCCATAGGGCAGGTCCTGCGCCGCCGCGGCGGCGTCGTCGGCCAGTCCGAGCGTCGCGAGGAGCTCCAGGCTCTCGTCGATGATTTCCCGGTGGGCGGAAGCCGGGCGCCACATGCGCTGCGCGTCCCCGCGGCGCTCCGCCACGGCGAGCGCGACGTTGTCGAGCACCGGCAGGCTGCGGAACAGCGTGGTGATCTGGAAGGTGCGGCCGAGGCCGAGGCGGACGCGGGCCGCCTGACTGGTTCTTGTTACTTCCTGATCATTCAAAAAAATCTTTCCCGAAGTCGGCGCAATCGCGCCGGTGAGCATGTTGACGAAAGTCGTCTTGCCCGCCCCGTTCGGACCGATCAGGGCGTGGCGCGCCCCCGGCTCGAGCCGGAAGTCGATCTGCTCGGCGACCGTCAGCGCGCCGAAGCTCTTGCAGAGCTTTTCTGTTTGTAGAGCGAAAGCCATTTGTCCCGCAGTTTATCGACCATGCCAAGGATGCCGCCGGGGGCGAACAGCACCACGGCGATGAGAAGCGTCCCGATGCCGAAATACCAGTATTCGGGGTACTGCTTGGCGAGGTAGTCCTGCGCGATCAGGTACACCACCGGCCCGATGAAGGCGCCGTAGAGGCGGCCGACGCCGCCGAGGATCAGCATCACCAGGATGTCGCCGGAGGGCTCCAGGCCGAGCACGTTGAGGCCGACGAACTGGTTGGTCTGGGTGAGCAGCGCGCCGGCGATGCCCGCCATCGTCGCCGAGATCGTGTAGACCAGCACCAGCCGCCAGTAGACCGGCGCGCCGATGGCGTGCATGCGCGTGGTGTTCTCGCGGATGCCGGTGAGCATCGCGCCGAAGGGCGAGTAGATCAGCCTGCGCACCACCCACCAGCCGAGGAACAGGGCGATCAGGCAGTACAGGAAGGCGGTCCTGCCGTAGAGGTCGAACCTGAAAAAACCGAGGATCGGATCGACCTTGACGCCCGAGAGCCCGTCGGCGCCGCCGGTGAGCCAGGTGGCCTTGTTGGCGACCTCGAGCAGGATGGCGGTGATGGCGAGCGTGAGCATCAGCAGCGTCAGCGCCCGGGTGCGCAGGATCACCGCGCCGGTGGCGACGCCGAGGAGCGCGGCGACCGCGGCGGCCGCCGCGAGCTGCACGAACGGCTCGTTGATCGCGAGCTGGGTGCTGACGATTCCCGCGGTGTAGGCGCCGAGGCCGAAGAACGCGCTGTGGCCGAGCGTGATGATGCCGGCGTAGCCGAGGATCAGGTCGAGCGAAAGCGCGAACAGGATGAAGATGAGGATGCGCGCGCCCAGCGACAGGTACTCGGGCAGCAGGAAGAAGAACGCGCCGGCTGCGACCCAGGGTAGCCATTCCGTCCAGCGAATCCGCGTGTCGGCGCTGTAGCCGCTCACCGGTGCTCACCCCGAAAAACAGGGACAGACCACGTTTTTCCTGCGCGATGCGCGAAGCAACGGAAAACGTGGTCTGTCCCTGTTTTTCTCATGCGCGCACCCCGAACAATCCTTGCGGTCTCCACAGGAGAATTCCAATGGTCGCCGCATATACCAGGAAGGCGCCGAGCGCGGGGACCCAGTACTTGCAGGCGGTGTCGGCGATGCCGATGAGCAGCGCCGCGACGAAGGGGCCGCGCAGGCTCCCCAGGCCGCCGACCGCGACGACGATGAGGAAATAGACCAGGTGCTCGAACGGATAACCCCATTGCACGGGCAGGATGTCCGCGCCGAGCGCGCCGCCGAGGCCGGCGAGCCCGCTGCCCAGGGCGAAGGTGATCATGAACAGGCGCTTGGTGTTGATGCCGACCGACTGCGCCATGCCGCGGTTGTCCACCGCCGCGCGCACCATCGCGCCCCAGCGCGTGCGCTCCACGCCGGTCCACAGCGACAGAATTAACACGCCGCTGAACAGGATCAGGAATACCCGGTAGGTCGGGAAATCGCGTCCCAGCACCTGCACCTGGCCGCGCAGGTAGTCAGGCAGGAACACCGGCGCGGCGAGGTTGCCGTAGATCAGCCGGGCCACCGCCATCGCCACGAGGATCAGGCCGATGCAGAACAGCACCTGCGACAGCTCCCCTCTCGCATAAAGGCGCGAGTAGAGGATCTTTTCCAGGAAGATACTTCCTAGAGAAACAAGAACAAAGGCGGCAACCAGCGCCAGCGGAAACGGCACGCCGAAGCGCGCCATCGCCGTGGACAGGATGAAGCCCCCCGCCATGGCGAACACGCCGTGCGCCAGGTTGATGAAGCCCATCAGGCCCATCGTCACCGACAGGCCGACCGAGATCACATACAGGATCATGCCGTAAGCGACGCCGTGGAAGGCGACGCTTACGACCGACGAAACGAATTCCCCCAGGGCGCTACTTCTTCTTCTGCTGCTCTTTCCAGGGATCCTTCACCGCGGCTGCGAAGGTCTCGAGCTCGACGTTGGCGAGCTGCCCGCCGACCTTGCGCACTTCGCGCAGGTACTCGTTCTGGACGATGTCGCGGGTCTCCGGGTCGATCGAGATCGGGCCGCGCGGGCTGTTGGCGAACTTCCAGCTCTTGAAGATCGCCATGGTCTTGTCCGGGTCGATCTTGCCTTTCTGCTGCCGGATCGCCTCGAAGATCATGGCGGTGCCGTCCCAGGAGGCCGCGGAAAGGAAGTTCGGCGTCTCGTTGGCGCCGTATTCCTTCTTCCACGCCGCCACGAAGGCCTTGTTGGCGGGGCGGTCTCCGGCCGCGGAGTAGTGGAACATGGTGGTGACGCCGAGCGCGACGTCGCCCATGTTGGGCAGCTCCTCGTCGGTGGTGATGTCGCCCGGCCCGATCAGCTTGATGCCGGCCTGGCCCAGGCCCAGCTCGGAGAAGTTCTTCATCACCGCGGTGGCGGTCTTGCCGGCGGGGATGAACACGAACAGCGTGTCGGGTTTGGCGTCCTTCACGCGCTGCAGGTAGGCCGCCCAGTCCGGGTTCTGCAGCGGCACGCGCACGCTTGCGACGATATTGCCGCCGCCTTCCTTGAACGCCTGCATGAACGCCGTCTCGGCGTCGTGGCCCGGTCCGAAATCGCTCACCAGCGTGTACGCGGTCTTGTATTTCTTCGCCGCCCACTGGCCGAGCGGGTAGCTCGACTGCCACAGGGTGAAGGAGACGCGGGCGATATAGGGCGAGCGCGTGGTGATCACGGAGGTGCCGGCATTCATGATGACGAAAGGCACTTTCGCCTCGGTGGCGATCGGCGCCATGGACATCGCGTTGGGCGTGAAGATCACGCCGGCGAGCAGATCCACCTTATCGCGCACCACCAGCTCCTGCGCGAGCTGGCGTGCCTTGTCCGGGTTGGGGCCGGTGTCGTCGCGGATGATCAGCTCGATCTTGACGCCCGGCGGCAGCTCCTTCTGGTGCTGCTTGATGTAGAGCCGGACCGCGCGCTCCATGTAGGGGCCGAGGTTGCCGTTCAGCCCGGAATAACTGGTGATGAAGCCGATCTTGACGGTCTGCGCCGACGCGGCGGCGGAAACCAGTGCGAATGCGGCCAAAGCGACGATCTTCGTGAGTCTCATGTCCCCCTCCTAAGGTGGTGGGAAATTCTAACCGAACACCCACACGCCGCCGAGCGCCGCGGGCAGCGCCGCCGCGTACCGGGACCCGATGCGCTTGACCCGGATTCCCGCCGCCGAGCAACGCGCGGCGAACTTCTGCGGTTGACGGCAGGCGAGCTGATAGCCCGCGAGCGCCGGGGAGGCGGGGGTGCGCCAGGGAAAGCGCTTCGCGACGAGCACCGAGCCGCGCGCGGTTTCGAGGCGGATGCCTTCTTCGGTGCGCCGCGGAATCAGGCCGGTGAAGCGCGCCCAGCGCGCCGCCGCCGCGACCGGGTCCCTGGCCGCCACGAAGATGCCTTCAAGCCTGAATTCATTGACATAGCGCTTCTGCCAGAGGTGCTGCGGCGTGAGGTGCTGCACGTACTGGATGCGCCCTTCCGGCATCTTGCCGTCGGCCCGCACGACCTTGAATCGCGCGAGAAATCTATCGTCGATTTTCCTGCTCAGATTCACCAGCGGAAGCGGCGCGAATCCGTGGTCGGCGAGCCGGCGGTGCTCGGCCGCGGCATCCGGCGTGCCGAAGCAGGCGAGGCGCAGGCCGCGATCCGGTCGCGGCGCCAGCAGCTCGACATATCCCTGCTCGAGCATGACGCAGCGGTTCGATGTGCCGGCCGGCCTGCCGTCGACCCTCTGCGCCGAGAGCGGCGTGACGATAAAGCCGAGCTTTTCCAGCAAGCGCGCCGCCGCTTCCAGGTCCTTCACGAAGTGCGACACATGATCCAGAACCAGGTCCCCGGGTGAAGGCTTCTGCCGCTCGGCGAGGTTCATGGCGCGCTAATATAACCGGCGTGAACAAGGCCGTGGAACTCGCGACCCTGTCCGGCGCGGAGGCGGCGGTCGAAATGCTGCGGGCGCACGGCGTCGAAGTGATTTTCGGGCTGTGCGGCGACACGAGCTTGCCGCTGTACGATGCTTTTTCCCGCAATTCTGTAAAGCACATCCTTACCCGTGACGAGCGCCATGCCGCCTACATGGCCGACGGCTATGCGCGCGTGACCGGCAAGGTCGGCGTGTGCGAAGGCCCCTCCGGCGGCGGCGCCACCTACATCCTTCCCGGCCTCGCCGAGGCCAATGAATCCTCGATCCCGATCCTCGCCATCAATACGGACATTTCAGTTTCTTCCCGGGGGAAATTCACCCTCACCGAGCTCGACCAGAAATCTCTTTTCAAACCTGTAACGAAGTGGAATGTGGTGCTCAACCGCTCGGCCGACATCCCGCGCACGTTCCGCGCGGCGTTCGAGGCGATGACCACCGGCCGTCCCGGCGCCGCGCATATCGCGCTGCCGTTCGACGTGCAGAACGGCCCGGTGGACCGCGCCGACATCTGGGCCGATCCGACGCTGGGCAGCTTTCCCGCGAGGCGGACCGGTCCCGACGCTTCGTTCATCGAAATGGCAGTCAAGTTGATCAGAAAATCGAAAAACCCCGTTTTCATCTGCGGCGGCGGGGTGGTGATCTCGGGAGCCGAGTCCGAACTAGCGGAACTGGCCGAGAAGCTGTCGGCCCCGGTGGCGACCACCATCAGCGGCAAGGGGTCGATCGACGAGCGCTGCGCGCTCTCGGTGGGCGTCGTCGGCTCGAACGGCGGCACCCCGGAAACCCGCGCCGTGATCGACGCGGCGGACCTGGTGATCTTCGTCGGCTGCCGCGCCGGCTCGGTGACCACCGAGCGCTGGCGCCATCCCGCGCCCGGCGCGGCGCGGATCATCCACATCGACGTCGACCCGGCGGTGCCGGGGACGAACTACCAGGTCGACGTGCCGCTCATCGGCGACGCGCGGCTTTGCCTGGCGGCATTGAAGGAACAGGTCTCCGTTGCCGAAGGAGATCTTTCCTGCGTCGATAAGGCAAAAAACGAGAAATTTTCCAAATTCGAGAAGCTCGCGGCTTCCAACGACACGCCGATCAAACCTGAAAGGGTGGTCTTCGAATTGCAGAAACTCCTCGATCCCGACGCCATCGTGGTCGCCGACCCGGGGACCCCTTGCCCTTATTTTTCAGCTTTCTTTCAAACAAGAAAAACAGGAAGACAATTTTTCTCGAACCGCGCGCATGGCGCCCTCGGTTATGCGATGGCGGCCTCGGTCGGCGCGCATTTCGGCCGGCCGTCGGTGAAGACCGTGGCGGTGATGGGCGACGGCAGCTTCGGCATGTGCGTGGGCGAGCTGGAAACGGTGGTGCGCCACCGGCTGCCGATCGCCTTCGTCGTCATCTCCAACGCGGTCTACGGCTGGATCAAGGCGGGGCAGAAGGCGGGCTACGGCGGGCGCTACTTCTCGGTGGACTTCGGCGTCACCGACCACGCCCGCGTGGCGGAAGCCTTTGGCGTGAAGAGTTGGAGGGTTGAGGATCCTTCAAAGCTTCAATCGGTATTAAAAGAAGCAGTGAATTCGAAAGAACCAACCTTGGTCGACATCGTTTGCCAGCCGCTGCACGAAGCGCAGGCGCCGGTCTCGGAGTGGGTGGCGTGAGCGGGCGGGGTCCTCACGACATGGGCGGGCTGCCTGCCGGCAAGGTGGAACGGACCGAGCACGATTACGCGGATTGGGAGCGGCGGGTGGATGCGCTCGCGGTCCTTTTATGGGGGATCAAGGGCGCGAAAAAGCTGATGACGGTCGACGAGCTGCGCAAGAACATCGAGGCGCTGACGCCGGATGCCTACGAGAAGCTGAGCTACTACGAGCGCTGGGTGAAGTCGCTGACTGACACGCTGATCCAGCGCGGCGTGATCAGCGCCGAGGAGCTGGAGCGCAAGATGGTCGAGGTGGAAAAGCGTGGTTGACGCGCGATTTTCGCCAGGGCAGAAAGTGAAAGTCATGCGGGCGCATCCCGCCGGCCATGTCCGCACGCCTTTCTATATCCGTGGCTGCGTCGGCGAGGTGGAGCGCCTCTGTGGCGCCTTTCCCAATCCCGAACAGCTCGCCGAACGGCGTGACGGCCTGCCCGCCGTGCCGCTGTATCGCGTGCGGTTCAGGCAGAAGGAAGTCTGGCCCGACTATCGCGGCAGCGACAGCGATCTCCTCGAAGTGGAGATCTTCCAGCACTGGCTGGAGAAACCGTGAAAGACCAGGGCAGCTACCGGCCGCTGTCGTACTTCCAGCTGATGGAAATCAGCCTGCGCGAGTTGCTGGTCGAGAAAGGCATCGTCACCGACGCGCAGGTCAACGCCGAAGTGGAAGACATGCGCCGGCGCGGCCCCGAGCGGGGAGCGAGAGTGGTGGCGAAAGCCTGGACCGATCCTGAATACAGGAAACGCCTTTTGCTGAACGGCACGGCGGCGTGCGAAGAACTCGGTCTCGACATCCCGGCGCTGAAGCTGGTGGTGGTGGAAAATACCCCCGACGTGCACA
>MIAC01000075.1:9518-12164 GCA_001830475.1 Rhodospirillales bacterium RIFCSPLOWO2_12_FULL_67_15 | reverse complement strand
GAAGCTCACGTCGCACACGATCAGTTGCGGCGGCTCGGGGATCGTCTGCTTGTCGAGATGCCGCGCGTTGGTCTTTTCCAGCACGACGACCCGGGCGTCGTTGCGCAAGGACCAATCGAGTTGGCCGCGGCCGACGTCCACCGCATAGACGCGCCGGGCGCCGCGGTGGAGCAGCACGTCGGTGAAGCCGCCGGTCGAGGCGCCGATATCGAGCGCGACGAGCCCGGCGGGATCGATGCGGAAATGGTCGAGCCCGTGGGCGAGCTTGACGCCGCCGCGCGAAACCCAGGGATGGTCCTTGCCGCGAACCTGGATCGGCGTGTCGGCGGCGATTTTCGCGCCGGGCTTCTCCAGCCGCCGTTCGCCCGCGAACACCAGTCCCGCCAGGACCAGCGCTTGGGCGCGGGCGCGGCTGTCGGCGAGGCCTTGGCGGAGCAAAAGCTCGTCGAGACGCGTTTTATCCGCGCGGCGCGGGCGCGTTCCCGCAGGCGGTGGCGAAGAGGGCGGAGTCTCAGGCAAGCGCCGCTTGCGCCGCCTCGTCGGTCCGCCCGAGCGCCGTGAGGACGGTGGCGGCGATGTGCTTGGCGTTCAGCTTCGCCATTTCGTACTGCTTCTCGGGCTTGTCGTGGTCGAAGAAGACGTCGGGCATGGTCATCGCCCGGACCTTGAGCCCGCCGTCGAGCAGGCCTTCGTTGGCGAGGAACTGAAGGACGTGGGCGGCGAAACCGCCGGCCGCGCCTTCCTCGACGGTGACGAGAACCTCGTGGTTGCGCGCGAGCGCGCGGATCAGGTCTTCGTCCAAGGGCTTGGCGAAGCGGGCGTCGGCGACGGTCGGCGAAAGGCCGCGCGCGGCCAGCGCGTCGGCGGCCTTGAGCGCCTCGGCAAGCCGGGCGCCCAGGCTCAGGATCGCGACCGTCGAACCCTCGCGCATGATTCTGCCCTTGCCGATCGGCAGCGCCGTCCCGCGCTCGGGCAGGGCCACGCCCACGCCTTCGCCGCGCGGATAGCGCAGCGCCGAGGGCCGGTCGGAGATGGCGGCCGCGGTCGCGACCATGTGCATCAACTCCGCCTCGTCGGCGGCGGCCATGACCACGAATCCCGGCAGGCAGCAGAGATAGGCGAGGTCGAACGCGCCGCAGTGGGTCGAGCCGTCGGCGCCGACGTAGCCGGCGCGGTCGAGCGCGAAGCGGACCGGCAGGCCCTGGATGGCGACGTCGTGGACGACCTGGTCGTAGGCGCGCTGGAGGAAGGTGGAATAGATCACGGCGAAGGGCTTGTATCCCTCCGCCGCCAGGCCGGCGGCGAAGGTGACGCCGTGCTGCTCGGCGATGCCGACGTCGAAGGTCCGTTTCGGAAACTTCTCGCCGAACTTGTCGAGCCCGGTGCCCGAAGGCATCGCGGCGGTGATGGCGACGATCTTCTCGTCGCTCTCGGCTTCCTTGATCAGCGCCTTGGCGAAAACGTTGGTGTAGCTCGGCGCGTTGGTTTTCGGCTTGACCTGAACGCCGGTCACGACATCGAACTTGGTGACGCCGTGGTACTTGTCCGGCGATTTTTCGGCGGGTTCGTAGCCGTGCCCCTTCTGCGTCACGATATGAAGCAGGATCGGTCCCGCCTCCTTGTCGTCGTGCAGGTTCTTCAGCACCGGGAGCAGGTGATCGAGGTTGTGCCCGTCGATGGGTCCGACGTAGTAGAAGCCGAGTTCCTCGAACAGCGTGCCGCCGGTCACCATGCCGCGGGCGTATTCCTCGGCCTTGCGCGCGGCTTCCTTGAGCGGGCGGGGGAACTTGGCCGCCACGTCCTTGGCGAAGTGGCGGACCGAGCGGTAAGGCTTGGACGAGATCAGGCGCGAGAGATACGCGCTCATCGCCCCCACCGGCGGCGCGATCGACATATCGTTGTCGTTGAGGATGACGATCAGGCGTTCGTCCATCGCGCCGGCATTGTTCATCGCCTCGTAGGCCATGCCGGCGCTCATGGCGCCGTCGCCGATGACGCAAACGATGTGGTTGGCGGCGCCCTTGAGGTCGCGCGCCACCGCCATCCCGAGTCCGGCCGAGATCGAGGTCGAACTGTGCGCGGCGCCGAATGGGTCGTAGACGCTTTCCGAGCGCTTGGTGAACCCGGACAGTCCGCCGCCTTGGCGCAAGGTGTGCATGCGCGCGCGCCGCCCGGTGAGAATCTTGTGGGGGTAGCACTGGTGGCCGACGTCCCAGATCAGCCGGTCGCGCGGCGTGTCGAACACATGGTGCAGCGCAACGGTGAGCTCGACCACGCCGAGGCTCGCGCCGAGATGCCCGCCGGTGATGGAAACCGAGCGGACGGTGTCGCGGCGCAGCTCGTCGGCGAGTTGCTTCAGTTGCGCGCGGGTGAAGCCGCGGATGTCCGCCGGATCGGCGACGGTATCGAGCAGCGGGGTCCCGCTTGGGCTTGGCGATCCGGTCACGTTGGTCGTTCCCTCATATTATTTCCCGAAATCGAGTTTCCCGGAGCCCCGCTCAGGTTCGCCGGTTGACCACGAATCGGGCTAATTCTCTAAGATAATCCGCTTTTTCGTCGAACATTTCAAGGTGCCGGCCGGATTGTTCGGCCAGCATTTGCGCCTGGGCCTTGGCCCTTTCGACCCCGAGCAGGGAAACGAAGGTG
>MIAC01000075.1:3978-9377 GCA_001830475.1 Rhodospirillales bacterium RIFCSPLOWO2_12_FULL_67_15 | reverse complement strand
GCCGCCTTGCCGAGGATCGCGCCCGCCTCGCAGGCGAACGCGATCAGCGCGCCGGTTTTCATCCGTTGCAGGCGGGTGATCTCGGGCACGTCGAGGCTTGCTTTTTCGGCGAGCAGATCGAGCATCTGGCCGCCGACCATGCCGTCGGCGCCGGCGGCCCGGGCGAGCGCGAGCACCAGCTGGCTGCGCACTTGCGGATCGGGATGGGTGGGAATGTCGGCGAGCACCTCGAAGGCGCGGGTCAGCAGCGCATCCCCGGCCAGGATCGCGGTCGCCTCGTCGAAGCGGATATGACAGGTCGGCTGACCGCGGCGGAGATCGTCGTCGTCCATCGCCGGCAGATCGTCGTGCACCAGGGAATAGCAATGCACCATCTCGACCGCCGCCGCGACCCGGAGCGCGCAGCTTTCCGCGACCGCGAACAGGCGCGCGCTGGCGGTGACCATGAAGGGCCGGATGCGCTTGCCGCCGCCGAGGGAGGAATAGCGCATCGCCTCCATCAGCCGCGCCTCGCGCCCGTCGCCCATCTTGAGCAGGCGGTCGAGCATCTCGCTGACGGCGCGGGCACTCTCGGCCATCCCTTTTTGCAGATCGACCATGAAATTCAATCCGACTCGATCGGTTTCGCCGAGGGCGTGCCGTCGGACGCGAGCACGATCTTGTCGATCCGCGCGCGCGCTTCCTTGAGCTTCGCCTCGCAATGGCGCTTGAGCGCCGCGCCGCGCTCGTAGGCCTTGATCGAGGCATCCAGCCCGCCCTTGCCCTCCTCGAGCTGGCGGACGATTTTTTCCAGCTCGGCAAGGGCTTCCTCGAAGCTGAGCCCGGCGACGTCGGTTGGCGCGGGTTTGGTCATGAATTCCCCCGAAGGCGCGGCAGTCTAGCGGCGGAGCGGCGGGCCCCGCAAGCGCGGGGTCACGCGGCTTTCATCATCTCGCGCACGTGGGCGGCGGCGGATTCGGCCAGCGCCTCGAGGTCGTATCCGCCCTCGAGGCAGGAGATCGCACGGCCCTTGGCGCACGTCTCGGCGACGGCGAGAAGTTCGCGGGTCACCCAGGCGTAATCGTCGGCGCCGAGGCGGAGCTGGGCGAGCGGGTCGCGTGCGTGCGCGTCGAACCCGGCCGAGATGACGAGAAACTCGGGCGCAAAGCGTATGAGCGCGGGCAGGATCGTCTTCCGGTATCCGTCGCGGAATTCGGCCGAGCCCGCGCCGGGGTGCAGCGGCACGTTGGCGACGTTGCCGGCGATCCCGGTTTCTTCCGCCAGTCCGGTCCCCGGATAGGCCGGCCACTGGTGGCTGGAACCGTAGAACAAGTCGGGGTCGCGCTCGAAAGAATGCTGGGTGCCGTTGCCGTGATGGACGTCGAAGTCCACCACCGCGATCCGCTTGAGGCCGTGGACCGCGCGCGCCTGCAACGCGGCGACGGCGACGTTGTTGAACAGGCAAAAGCCCATCGCCTGGGAGTTCTCGGCGTGGTGGCCGGGCGGACGGACCGCGCAGAAGGCGTTCTGGGTCTCGCCCGCCATCACCGCGTCCACCGCCGCCGCGGCCGCGCCGGCGGCGCGCAGCGCCGCCTCGCCCGAGGCCGGCGACATGGCCGTGTCCGGATCGAGGTGGAGATGACCCCGCTTCGGCACGCTCGTCAGAATCTGATCGACGTAGTTTTCGTCGTGCACCCGCTCGATCTGGGCGCGCTCGGCCCTGGGCGCCTCGCGCCAGGCGAGCGCCTCGAATCCCTTGCCCTTGAGCGCGGCCAGCACCGCGCGCAGCCGGTCGGGGCGCTCCGGGTGGTATTCGCCGGGGTCGTGTTCGACGCAAACGGGATGGGTAAAGACGATCGTGGCCACGGACTCATTCCGATCCGCTCTGTGAATCCCGGGCATAATGTCAGAAACCCATTGAAATAAAAAGACCTTTTGGAAAAACGGGAGATCGCCATCTTAACGAATTCAGCCCCAATTTCGCCATAATCCTCCGTCACCTTGAGCGGCGATTGGAATGTTCCAACACTCAAACTGACCCGGAGAGACCTACCCATGAAGAAGATTCTCGCAGCCGTCGTCGCCCTGACCTTCATTCTCGGCGCCGTTGCCGTGACCTACTACCCGATCGACGCCGTCGCCCAGGCGAAGAAGGACGAGAAGAAGAAAGACGAGAAGAAAAAGAAGGACGAGAAGAAGAAGTAATTCTTCCTCTCCCTTTTTTCGGAGAGTTCGGCGCAGGCCGCGGATCCGTTCCGCGGCCTGTCGCTTTTTTCGCGCGCCGGGCGATCAATTGGGGCACGCCGCGCTCATCGCGCCCCAATCGCCACAAAGCCGACCCGGATCGTGCCATATTCCCAGTCTATTCATCGAGGCAAGGCAGACGAGTGACTGCCGATCCTGAAATCGAACGGAGAAAAACCATGAAACGGATTCTTGCCGCCGCCACCGCGCTTTCCCTGATCGCCGGTGCCGGTCTGCTGACCGCCCCCGAAGCCCTCGCCCAGGCCGCCCCGGCGACCCCGGCGCAAAAGGCCGAACCCGCGAAAAAGGCGGAACCGGCGAAAAAGGCGGAGGCGAAGAAAAAGGCCGACGTGAAGAAGTCCGAAAAGGCAAAAGAGAAAGCGAAGTCCGGCCCGACCAAGATCGAAACCAAGACCGAGCCGAAGAAGTAAGCCTCCGTTCCCCGCCCGCCTGATGCCGGTTCGTCGATAAATGGACTTATCGTCGGACCGGCATCAACGCGCCGGGGTCGCCTGCCTGAGATAATCGATCAGTTGGAGAAGCTGATCCGAATCGCTAATCCGCTGCACCGGCATCTTGGTCCCCGGCAGCATGACGTCGGGGCCGTCGTCGAACAGCCGGAACAGGGTGGCCTCGTCCCAGACGAAAGCCACGCCCTTGAGCGCCGCGGAATAGCGATAACCGGCGAGCGAGCCGACCCGCCGCCCGAACAGCCCGGCGAAGTGAGGCCCCGACTTCCTCGACCCGTCGGCGGTCAACGAATGACAGCGGGCGCACTTCGGAAAAAGTTTCGCGCCCGGATGAGCGTCGGCGAGCCAGGGTTGTGCCTCGTCCGGCGTTTCGGCGGCGAGGCCGATCCGGTCCCCGGTTTCCAGGTGCCAAACTCGCCCGCTGCCGTCGGACGACACCGAAACGGCGAATCGGCCGTCGGGCGAAGGGGCGATCCCCCAGATGATGCCCTCGTGGGCCCGCACTTCGCGCGCGACTTTTCCGTCGGCGAGCGACCAGACCGCGATGATTCCGTCGCGTCCCGCCGATATCGCGCGCCGCCCGTCCGGCAGGAACGCGACCGCGTAGACCTGCGCCTCGTGATGGCGGAAAACGGCGATTTCGCTCCCTTTCTCCGCGTCCCACAGCCGCAACGTCCGGTCGATGCCGGCGGAGAGAATTCGCCTGCCGTCCGCCGACGCGGCGATCTGCGTCACGCCCCGTTCGTGGCCGACGAGCTTGCCCTTGAGTTCGCCGCTGGCCCGGTCCCACAGCCAGACGAAGCCGTCGTGGCCGCCGGCGGCGACGAGCGCGCCGTTGGCGGCGAAGACGACCGTGTTCATCGGTTCGGTTGCCGTCAGCACCGGGCCGGCGCGGCCGTCGCGCGCGTCCCATAGCCGCACGGTGCGATCCCAGCCGGCGGTGGCGATCCAGCGCCGATCGGGCGAGACGGCAACGCCCATCGCCTTGTGGCTGTGACCTTCGAGCCGGAACGCCGGCTTGCCCGAAACGAGATCCCAGACGATCGCGCTTCCGTCGTCGCTCGCGCTCACCGCGCGCGCGGAGCCGACGAAGGCGACGGCGTTGACCGGGCCGGCGTGCCCTTCGAGGGCGAATGTTTCCGTTTGCTCGGCGAAATCCCAGAGTCGCGCCGAATAGTCGAAGCTGCCGGTGACGACGCGCCGACCATCGGGCGAGATCGCCACCGCGCGCACGATGCCGCCGTGCCCGACCAGATCGGCGCGAGGCGCGCCCGCGGGCATGAGCAGGACGATCAGGAGGAATGCGAACGCAAGGGATCGCGCGACCGCGGCCGGTGGAGCCGTCTTCGCCGTACGGGTATGACTACCAGGCATGGTCGGAATATTGCTTCTCGCGGGCTTTCTGCACAGTCCCCAAATTGTAATTGAGTCCCGTCGCCGGGTTTCCGGATTGTCGGGCGAGCGAATCGAGAGAATTATTTTTTTAGACCCCAATATTGCGCTGCAATATATATTTTGCGTTGCGTCATTCAGATGGCCGTAGTTTGAATTTGCCATTCTTGATTCGATTCCGTGCTAAAAATTGGACGGACCGGGGAAAAATCACGTTTACTCACATATTTTCAATGGGTTCATTATAGAATGGGACCTGCTTCAAATCCAGATTCCGTAGCGAATCCAGCGAATTCGACTCCATGTTATTATTGCGCCGCACACCATTTAAAAGATTTTTTTGTGGTATATAACCTTCGCGTTTATTAGTTTGAGTGCATGGAATTGCGGTTTGGTCGCGCACCCGGCAGGAACGACGCACTCCTTTCCGATCCTTAAGTCCCAACCAGATTTGAAAGCACCCATGGACGCCAAAACATCTTCACCCGCGAAACTGCATACAATTCAGACCAACGCGCTTCGCGCCAGCGCGCTGCTCAAGGCCATGAGCAATCAGCACCGGCTGATGATCCTCTGTCAGCTCGTCCCGGGCGAGAAGAGCGTCGGCGAACTCGAGCGCATCATCGGCTTGAGCCAGTCGGCGCTGTCGCAGCACCTGGCGCGCCTGCGCCGCGATCAGATGGTCAAGACCCGGCGCGCGGCTCAGACGATCTACTACTCGCTCAACGGCGAAGAAGCGAGCGCGGTGATCGAAACCCTCTACGACCTCTATTGCGGCGCGACCGCGACGCTGACCCTGGATAACCCGAACGAAGCTCCGCGCACTGTCGCGATGCGCTGATTCAGAAAAACTCTTTGACTTGACGGAACAGCCGAACGCCATCGGCGCGCGTTTCGCGCGCGATCGCCCCCTCGCCGATCAGAAAATGGAGATGCGCCAGCGATTCGCCGATGGCGAACATGAGCTGGTGCGAATCGAGCTCCCGGACGAACAACCGGCGCAGGACATCCGCGCCCGTCGCCGGCGGGGAGCAGGCCTCCCAGGTGCGCTCGAGGCGAACGCGATGATGATCCGCAAGCTCGTCCAGCCGCCAGGCGAGCCCCCGGAACGGACGGTCGTGGCTCGGCAAGACTAGCACCTCATCGGGCAAGCCGCGGAATTTCTCGAGCGATTCGAGATAGAGCGCGAGCGGATTCGCCCCCGGCTCGTGCGGCCAAACCGCGATGTTCGGGCTGATGCGCGGTAGGATTTGGTCGCCAGAGATGAGGACGCGCAACTCCTCGCACCACAGGCAGGCATGTTCGGGCGAATGG
>MIAC01000075.1:0-3956 GCA_001830475.1 Rhodospirillales bacterium RIFCSPLOWO2_12_FULL_67_15 | reverse complement strand
AGGCAGGCATGTTCGGGCGAATGGCCGAGACCGACGATGACCCGCCAGCCGCGCCCGCCGACAGGAATGGTCTCGCCTTCGCGATAGCGGCGGAACGTAAGCGGGATCGGCGACACCGACTGGGCATAGCGGCCGCGCCGGCCAGCGGCGGCCGCGAGCTGCGCCGGATCGAACCCGGCGGCGCGGTAGAAAGCGACGTTCGCGGCGTGGGTTTCGTCGCTTTGATCGAGGGTCAGCATCCGCGCGAACGCCCATTCGGCGAGCGGCATCCAGACGTCGGCGCCCGAACGCTCCTGCAGCCAGCCCGCCAAGCCGACGTGATCGGGATGGAAGTGGGTGACGATCACGCGCCGGAGTGGCCGGCCGCCGAGGCGCGCGGTGAAAATGCGTTCCCAGGCGTCCTTGACCTCGGGCCGGGCGATCCCGGTGTCCACCGCCGTCCAGCCGTCACCATCTTCGAGCAGCCAGAGATTGATGTGGTCGAGCTTGAACGGCAGCGGCATTCGATGCCAATGAACGCCCGGCGCGACCTCGCGGGTTTCCGCGATCTCGGGGATCCCGTCGAAAGCGTAGCGGCTCAAATGGGTGTCGGGCATGGGGACAGGCGCGCGTGGGCCACGGCGCAAATTGCGGGGCGCGGTGCACCTTAGAAGCGCCCGGATCGGGGAACAACCGTAAAAAAATCAGTTCACTTTGCCGGCAGCCGCGGCGGGACGTTCCTGGGTGACGATCCAGCGCAATTCTTCCTTGATCATGTCGAGGTGCCGCGAGGGCTCCGCCTTGAGCACCGCGCCGATGATGCCGAGCCGCACGGTCTGCGGCATGCGCTGGAAGTTTTCGAGCAGCAGGAACTTGATGCTCGGGCGGATGGTGGACGACAGCAGCAGGCTCAGCACCAGCTTCTTGCGGATTTCGTTGCGCAGGTTGCCGGCCTCGGTCAGATCGAAGAATTCGCGCACGAACTGGCGCGGCGCGATGGCGCCATCGAGCAACGACTGAAGGTTCTGCCGCAGCGCCAGCGTGAATTCCTCGCGGGTGTTGACAATGATGCGGGAGGCCTGCCGCCGCACCTCGGCGATCATCTCGGGGCTGAAGGCGTTGGCGGTGATCAGTTCGACCGAGCGGCGGACGATATCGTGGCGCGTGGATTCGCCCATCACCTGGAACAAGCCGCCGACCAGGCGGCTTTTCGGTCCGAGCGGACTCATCCGCGCCGCCGCAGCGAGCGCCATCGGCGCCTCCGGGTCGCGCGCGGCGACCATGGCGAGCGGCAGCGGGTCCTCGAAATCGTGCAGATCGAGGTTGTGGTTCATCAGGTATTCGGGCAGCAGGATGCGCGTGCGTTCGCCAGGGACGCACAAGGGCTCGCCTTTGCGATAGTCTTCCTTGACGCGGAGCGCGGCCCTGAGGCCGTCCTGGGTGATGCCGAGGGAGCCAGTCATGGTGTTGTTCCCTTGCGCCCGGTTTTCCGGTTCGCGTTCCGAAGGGCGCGCTTTTTGCGTCATGGGCCCGCTGCTCCTGCGCGAAGGGTTTCGCGTTAAGGCGTGAGCCGACGCTTCGGACCCATTAGGCCCAAAACGCCGTTAAGGAAGGTTTAACGCGGAAAGGATTGAGGGTAAACTACTTTTTGTATTTGTGAAGGCTAACGGCACAACATCTTGTGGTTTTCATGGCCGTTCGCATTGGAATCGACCTGGGCGGAACCAAGATCGAGGGAATCGCCCTGAGCCCTGCGGGCGAGGAACTGGCGCGTCGCCGGGTGCCGACGCCATCGGGTGATTACGCGGCCATCCTTCGCGCCGTCGCCCAAATGGTCCATGCGCTCGAACATGACGCCGGGGCGCGCGGCTCCGCAACCGTCGGGGTCGGCATTCCGGGAGCCGTTTCTCCCGTCACCGGGCTGATCAAGAACGCGAACTCAACCTGTCTGATCGGCCGCGCGCTGGACCGAGACCTCGCCCTCGCCTCCGGCCGGCCGGTGCGGCTCGCCAACGACGCCAACTGCTTCGTCGTCTCCGAGGCGGCCGACGGCGCGGCCCAGGGCGCCCGCGTCGCGTTCGGCGTCATTCTCGGCACCGGAGTCGGCGGCGGCATCGCCCTCGAAGGACGCGCGTGGACCGGCGCCAACGCCATCGCCGGCGAGTGGGGGCACAATCCAGTCCCCTGGCCGAATCCCGACGAACTTCCCGGCGTGCCTTGCTATTGCGGCAAGCGGGGATGCATCGAGACGTTTCTGTCGGGTCCCGCCCTCGCCCGCGACTATGCCGCCCGCGCGGGCGAAAAGCTCGATTCCGAGGACGTCGTCGCCCGGGCGAACGCGGACGATCCGCACGCCGCCGCCACGCTCGCGCGCTACGAGGAGCGGCTCGCCCGTGCGCTCGCCACCGTCGTCAACGTGCTCGATCCCGACGTGATCGTGCTCGGCGGGGGGCTTTCCGGTATCGCGCGTCTTTACGACAACGTTCCGCGCCTCTGGCAGCGGTGGGTTTTCTCGGACCGCGCCGATACGCCGCTTCGCCCCAACCGCCACGGGCCGGCGAGCGGGGTGCGCGGCGCCGCCTGGCTGTGGCCGATTTAGAGTTTCTTAGAAAATTTATTCAGGATTTCTTAGAAGAATTTTTCCGCGTTAACCCTTTGATCGTTCGGCAAAAAATGCCCAAGTGGGAAATTTTTGCCCAGCTAAACCGTGCCTCGCGACCGGTAACGTTAGGATTCCATTAACCTTCCCTTGGCACGCTCGTTGCTGAGCCTCCCTGGCGGATCTAGTCCGCCATAGCCAAGAGGAACCGCAACCGTGAACACCATTGCGCTTCACCCCGCCGCGGCGCCGACCCGGCCCTCGGCCGACAAACCGTCCGCCCGCGAAGAGCCTCGCCTCGCCGAAAGCGTTTACCGGACCGTGTCCGCCTTGCGCGCGGATCCGCGCTGGGCCGATGAAGCCCTGCCGCCGGACGCATACCTCGCCGCCGTCGATTCCGTCGCCACCCCCCACGCCGCCGAACGCCGCTTGGACGAATTCTCCCATCGGATCGAGCCGAGCGGCCCAAAGGACCCGCAAGCGTGAACGCCATTACCCTTCGCCCGGCCGCCGCCCCCGACCAAGTCTCGGCCGACAAAACGCCGGTTGGCGAAGAGCCCCGCCTGGTCGAGAGCGTTTACCGGATCGTCAACGCCTTGCGCGCGGATGCGCGCTTCGCCGCCCAGCCCCTGCCGCCGGCCATGCGCGTCGCCGTCGACGAAGCCGTCGCCGCGGCCTGCGCCGCCGAACGCCGCCTGGGCGAATTCGCCCGCCGGACCGAGCAGCTCGAATCGCTCGCCGTCACCGATCCCTTGACCGGGCTGCTCAACCGGCGCGGCTTCGATCGGGAAATGGAGCGGGCGCTCGCCACCGCGCGGCGTTATCGGGATATCGGCGTCCTGATCTATGTCGACCTCGACGGCTTCAAGCCGATCAACGACACCCTCGGCCACGCCGCCGGAGACGAGGTCTTGAAGCGCGTCGCCCAGATCCTGGTCGAAAACGTCCGCGATTCCGACCGCGTCGCCCGCGTCGGCGGCGACGAGTTCGTCGCGCTGCTCACCCGCACCGAGCGCGAAGGCGGGCTCGCGCGCGCCGAAGCCCTGGATGCGCTCATCAACAGCGCCCTGGTCAGCTGGCAAGGAAGGATGATCCCGGTCCGGGCCAGTTTCGGCTTTCAGCTCTATGGCGCCGATGACGCGTCCGACGCCCTGCTCACGCGCGCCGACGAGGCGATGTACGCGGTCAAAAAAGTGCGCGGGGACATTCAGCGGCGCGATCGGCGCCGCGCCTGATCTTGCCGGCTGCGCGCGATGCTCGCCGCCCCCGCCCCCATCGCCGTTGCCCCCGGCCCCGATTCCGCCCTGGCGCCGCTCGCGCCGGACCGGATGCTGGTTCCCCTGACTCCGGGCGGAACGGCCGGGAAGGAACTTGTTCC
>MIAC01000074.1 GCA_001830475.1 Rhodospirillales bacterium RIFCSPLOWO2_12_FULL_67_15 | reverse complement strand
GGCTCGATCCTGGTGGATAACATGACCATTGCCGGAAACTGACCGTGCCGGAATCCCTGCCGATCGAGATCGTCTCAGGCCGTGGCTAAGTGAAGTCGAGCCGGCCGGCGACCAGCACGCCGTAGATCCGGATCGGCGAGCGGCGCGGCAGTTCGAGCGGGGGCAGGGGTTCCGCGTCCAGATCCAGGTTTTCCACCGATAGCGCGCCCATCACCGCTTCGGACATGATGAATTCTCCGGCGCGGGCGCGGTGCACCATGGCTTGCGCGAGCGTAACGCTGTCTCCGAAAGCGACCCGGCGCTCCAGGCCGCGCGGCCCCGCGAGGCCGAGCACGGCTTCGCCCAGATGAAGCCCCTGCGCCACGGCGCTGCGCAGGCCGTAGGTGGCGCGCCACCGCTCGGCGAGCGCGGGGAAAGCGGCCTGAATGCGCTGCGCCGCGCGCACCGCCTGCTGTGACGCCTGGATGGCATTGCCGCGCGTGAAAACCGACAGGAGCATTTCGTGCTGCGAAGTGATGGCCTCGCCGCCATGCGCGGTCACGGTATCGGAACCGAAGGCGAAGAATTCGTTCGCCAGGAGCAGCACCAGGCCCGGGTCGAGCGCTTCCGACATCCTCGCCAGGCCGCGCAACTCGGTGCCGAGAAGCACCGCCGGGCGGCGATCCGTGGCCGGCGCGAAGCCGACCGTGGTCTGCTGATGCAACGGCACTGCGCCCATTCCTCTTCTCCCTGGCACGAGGCGACGTGCGCAGAGTACGGTTTGCAAGAATCTGCAAGGGAGGAACTATTTCCGCTTCCGTGCCGGATGGGACGGGCGGGGGCGGCACACCGACGGATGGCGGTGTGACTTAATCCTCGTTTTCCGCTTCCTACAGGAGCGTGATCAGGGCGACCACGAAGACCACCAGCGCGCCGCCTGCGAAGAACGACAACGAGGCCTCGGAGACCTGGGGCAGGTCCGGGTCGCGCGGGACGGGTTCCGGATGGTGCTCGTCGCGGCGCGCGGCGCCGTGGCCGCCGAGGGCCAGGCTCATTTTTTCATTGAACGCGGTGAAGAAATCGTTGGCGACCTTGTTGGCCGCGGCATCCACCAGGCGCGAGCCGATCTGCGCGAGTTTTCCGCCCACGTTCGCCTTCACCTTGTAGGCGAGCCTGGTATCGCGGGCTTCGGGGGTCAGGCTGACATCGGCGCTGCCCCTGGCAAAGCCCGCGACGCCGCCCTGGCCTTCGAACGCGATCGTATAGGAATGCGGCGGGTTCAGGCTGGACAGCGTCATCTTGCCCTTGAACTTGGCGCTCACCGGGCCGACGCGAGCGGTCATCTGCACCGCGTATTCGGTGTCGCTCGTGCGCTCGATCGACTCGCAACCCGGCACGCAGGCCTTGAGGGTCTCGGGGTCGTTCAGCGCCGCCCAGGTGTCGGCCTGCGCGGCGCGGATCAGCTGCTCGCCCGTCATTTCCATGCGCGTTTCTCCAGTGCGGCGCGCGGCCCCGGTTCGGTCAGGACGCGCGCGAGGTCGATGAGACTCTTCAGATTATGCACCGGCAGGAACCGGTCCACGTGCGGCAGCATCGCGCGCACGCCCGCCGGCCGCGCCTCGAATTTGTCGTAGCGCAGCAGGGGATTGAGCCATACCAGCTGCTTGCAGGACTTGTGCAGCCGCTGCATCTCCTCGGACAGCCCTTCGCCCGCCTCGCGGTCCAGGCCGTCCGAGATCAGCAGCAGGCAGGCGTTCTGGCCGAGCACGCGCCGGCCCCAGCGCCAGTTGAACTCGCGCAGGCTCCAGCCGATGCGCGTGCCGCCCGACCAGTCCTTGATCGCGTCGGCAACCCGCGCCATCGCGACATCGACGTCGCGGTGGCGCAGCTGGCGCGTGATGTTGGTCAGGCGCGTCCCGAACACGAACACCGAGACGCGGTCACGGTCGTTGGTGATCGCGTGCAGGAAGTGCAGGAACATGCGGGCGTAGGGATTCATCGAGCCGGAGATGTCGCACAGCACCACCAGCGGCGGGTGGATCATGGCCGGCGCTTCGCGCACCAGCGGTATCACGTCGCCGCCGTCACGCAGCGATTCGCGCAGCGTGGCGCGCAAATTTATCTTCTTTCCGTTTTCAGCCAGTTTATTCCGCCTGGTCCGGATCAAAGGCAGCGGCAGGCGCAACTCGCGCAGCATTTTCTTTGCTTCGGAGAGCTCGGCCGCCGACATGGTGTCGAAGTCCATGCGCTGCAGCACTTCACGCGAGGAGAAGGTGAGCCGCGCGTCGAGCTCGACCTTGCGCTCCGCGCGCTCCTGGTCCGCCTTTTTCTGGCTGAACAGCGCATCCGACAACCGCTGGCTCTGCTCCTGCTCGGGTTTGCCGGCGCGGCCGTAGGTCTTGGGCAGCAGCGCCTGCATCATCTTCTCGACCAGTTTTGGATCGCGCCAGAAGATGCGGAACGCCTGATCGAAGATCGGTCGCTGCTCTTCCTTGGAGAGGAACACGGCCGACATGGTCCAGTACCAGTCGTCGCGCCGGTTGCAGTCGGCAAGATCGAGCGCCTGGACACAATCCACCACCCGGTCGGGGCCGAGCCTCAGGCCCGCGGCGCGCAGCAGGCGCGCGAAGTGCATCACGTTTTCGGCAAGCCGGCCTTTGGGACCGGAGGCGTCGATGGCGGGAAGCACCTCAGGCCTCGGCGCGCTTCTCGGCGGGCACGGCGAGGGGGGACTTGCGCGCCAGCTTCTCCACCGCGCGCGAGGCTACCACGGCATGGTCCGCGAAGTAACGCTCGTGATTGCGCTCAACGTCTTCGAGCCGGTACGCGTAGTTCACCATGATTCCCGCCGAGTTCTCCATGCCCGATCCGGAGGTATCGCCGAGCCAGTTAAGGCGCTCGAGCGACGCGCCGTTGCCGAGGTGGAAACGCGCCACCGGGTCGAAAGGCTCGTTCCCGTCGTTTTTCTGCTTGGCGTGCAGCAGGTACCATGCGCAAAGCCGCAGCAGCAGCTTCTGCAGGATCTCGGGTACTTCCCCGGTGTGCCAGCCCGGCCGCTCGATGCGCGCAAGGAGCGCGAGCCGCTCCTCCGCGTTCGGGCCCATCGCCAGAAGCGTTTTCGTCTCCGTCCTGCCGAGCCAGCGCCGCAAGCCGGGAATCGGCGACAGCGTGGCGAAGCTGCGCAAGTGCGGGAATTCGCGCTTCAGGTCTTCGGCCACCTGCTTGATCAGCAGGTTGCCGAAAGAGATGCCGCGCAGGCCCTCCTGGCAGTTCGTGATCGAGTAGAAGATCGCGGCATCGGCCTGCGCCGGCTGCCCGACGGGCGCCTGCATTTCGAGCAGCGGCTGCACGTGCGCGCTGATGCCGCGCGACAGCGCGACCTCGATGAAAATCAGCGGCTCGTCGGGCAGCTGCGGGTGGAAGAAGGCGAAGCAGCGGCGGTCGGCCTCCAGGCGCCGGCGCAGGTCGCGCCAGCCCTGGATCGCGTGCACCGCCTCGTACTGGATCAGCTTCTCGAGCACCATCGCCGAGGTGCGCCATTCGATGCGCTCCAGGCGCAGGAAACCGCGGTTGAACCAGGAGCGGAAAAGGTGGAGCAGGTCGGCTTCGACCGCGCGCCAGCCCGGATGCCGGTCCAGGCCGCGCAGGATAACGCTGCGCATCTCGACCAGCGCGGCCGTCCCGCCCGGCGCCATGTTGAGCCTGCGGAACAGTTCCTGGCGCGCCGAGCCGATGATTTCCTGCAGCCGGATCAGGTTCTGCGGCGTCGGGTCGTAACGGTAGGCGTCGGCGGCATTGCCGATCGCCTCGGGCGAGGGCGAAAACGCCTCGCTGAGGACGTCGAAGAGCTCCTCGCGGTCATGCCCGTCGAGCGCGTGATAGGCGGCGAGCGCCTCGCGCGCGAGCGCCGCGCCCGAGACCTCGCCGCGCTCGCCGAGCAACGCCTCGCATAGCGAAACCAGGTGCTCGGTGCGCTGACGGATTCCGGGGCGCAGCCGCCCGAGCACGCGGCGCAGCAAGGCAAAGGCGCTCACCGGCCGGTCACGCCGCGGCGGCCGTCTTTGACTCGACCACCAGCCGCGCGGCCTCGTCGCCGGCGATGCGCTCGATGTCGTCCTGGTACTTGAGCAGCACGCCGAGCGTGTTGTTCACCGTTTCCGGGTCGAGCGTCATGCGGTCGAGCGCGACCAGGCAGTTGGCCCAGTCGATGGTCTCGGCGACCCCAGGCAGCTTGAACAGGTCCACGCCGCGCAGGCGCTGCACGAACGCCACAACTTCCCTGGACAGCGCGCCGGCCGCCTTGGGCGCTTTCCGGCGCAGGATCTCCAGTTCGCGCACCGCGTCCGGGTAATCCACCCAGTGGTAGAAGCAGCGGCGCTTCACCGCGTCGTGGAT
>MIAC01000073.1:1127-2876 GCA_001830475.1 Rhodospirillales bacterium RIFCSPLOWO2_12_FULL_67_15 | reverse complement strand
CAGGGTTCCCGCGCCGCGCTCGGTGAAGAGTTCGAGCAGCACGACGTGGGGAACCCGGCCGTCGAGAATGACCGCGCCCTCGACCCCGCGCGCGACCGCGTTCAGGCACGTCTCGACCTTCGGAATCATGCCGCCCGAGATGGTGCCGTCCTTGAGCGCGGCGCGGGCTTGCTTCGCCGTCATTTCCGGGACCAGCCTCTTTTTGCGGTCGAGCACGCCGGCGACGTCGGTCAGCATGAACAATCGCACCGCGCCGATCGCGGCGGCGATCGCGCCGGCGACCGTGTCGGCGTTGATGTTGAGCGTTTCGCCGCCCGCGCCGAACCCGATCGGAGCGATCACCGGGATGATGTCGGACTGCTCGAGGGACTGAAGGATGTGCGGCGTGATTTCCTTCGGCTCGCCGACCAGGCCGAGGTCGAGCGTGCGAACCTTGTTCGACTTGGGATCGCGCCGGACGCGTTTAACCCGTTCGGCGCGGATCAAATGCCCGTCCTTGCCCGACAGTCCGACGGCGAAGCCGCCGGCCTCGTTGATCGCCTGCACGATCTGCTTGTTGACCGATCCCGAAAGCACCATCTCGGCCACGTCCATGGTCGCCGGATCGGTGACGCGGAGCCCATCGACGAAGGTGCTTTCGATCCGGAGCCGCTTCAGCATGGCGGCGATCTGCGGGCCGCCGCCGTGCACCACCACGGGGCGAATCCCGACCTGGCGGAGCAGCACGATATCGCGGGCGAAGAAGTGGGCCAGCCGTTCCTCGCCCATGGCGTGCCCGCCGTACTTGATGACGAAGGTCTTGCCGGCGTAGCGGCGGATGTAAGGCAGGGCCTCGTGCAGCACCGCGGCCTTCGCCAGCATGGCTTTCTCCACCTCGGCGGAGAGCGGTTTCGTCTTCGGCGAATTCGTTTTCTTCGGGCTCATGGCGGGCGGGACTTTATCCCAACTCCCTTGCCCTCGCCAGCGCGGCGAGATGCGCCCGGAGTTCGGGAATCCCGTGCCCTTCATGGGCGGACGTGGCGAAGACGCGAGGGAAAGCGGCGACATGCCGGACGGCCTCGGCCGCTACGCCCGCGCGCCGCGCGCGCGCAATCGTTTCCGAGGCGGCGTCCCACTTGGTTAGGACAAGAACGTAGGACAGCCCCGCCTCGTCCAGGATCTTCATCGTCGCGCGGTCCGATTCTTTGAGCCCGAGACGGGTATCGACGAGCAGGCACACGCGCCGAAGCTGGGCGCGGCCGCGGAGATAGCTTTTCGTCAGCCGGGCGAGCCCGGTCCTCTCGCCCTTGGATGCGCGGGCGAAGCCGTAGCCGGGAAGATCGGCGAGCATGAGCCGCGCGCCGAGATCGAAGAAGTTGATCTGGCGCGTCCGTCCCGGCGCCGACGAGACGCGGGCCAGCGCTTTCCGACCCGCGAGCGCGTTGACGAGGCTCGATTTGCCGACGTTGGAGCGGCCGATGAGCGCGACCTCGGGAAGATCGCTCGCGGGCACGGCCTCTGCGACGGCCGCGCCGGCGACGAAGCGACAGGGGCCCGCGAACAGCAGCCGCCCGGACTCGATGTCTTCGGATGCGTCGTCCGCACCGGTCATCGCAATGGGACGATCTCAGGTCATCTGGACGCCCATCCGGCGCATGATCACCCATTGCTGGGCCATGGACAGCACGTTGTTCCACGCCCAGTAGATGACGAGGCCGGCGGGAAAGCTCGCCAGCATGTAGGTGAATATAAACGGCAGCAGGGTGAACA
>MIAC01000073.1:0-1113 GCA_001830475.1 Rhodospirillales bacterium RIFCSPLOWO2_12_FULL_67_15 | reverse complement strand
GTGAACATCTTGGCCTGGATCGGATCGGTCGGCGCCGGGTTCAACTTCTGCTGGAACCACATGGTGACGCCCATGATCAGCGGCCAGACGCCGACCATCAGGAAGACGGGCGGCTGCCACGGGATCAGGCCGAACAGGTTGAAAACCGTGGTCGGGTCGGCATCCGAGAGATCCGCGATCCAGCCCCAGAACGGCGCATGCCGCATCTCGATCGTGACGTAGAGCACTTTATAGAGGGCGAAGAAGACCGGAATCTGCACCAGGATCGGCAGGCAGCCGGCGGCGGGGTTGGCGTTCTCGCGCTTGTAAAGCGCCATCAGCTCCTGGTTCATCCGGGCCTTGTCGTTTCCGTACCGCTCGCGCAGCTTCATCATCTCGGGCTGGAGCTTCTTCATCTTGCTCATCGCCACGTAGGATTTGTTGGCGAGCGGGAAGAAGAGGAGCTTGATGACCACGGTCAGCAGCATGATGGCGACGCCGAAGTTGCCGGTATGCTTGTTGAGCCACACCAGCGCGTAGAAGATCGGCTTGGTCAGGAAGTAGAACCAGCCGAAGTCGATGGCCAAGTCCATGCGCTGGATGCCGAGCTTGTCGGCGTAGCGGTCCAGTAGCACGACCTCCTTGGCGCCGGCGAACATCCGCTCGGTCGCAGCCGTGTTCGCCCCAGGCGCCACCGAGACTGCCGGGCCCAGAACGTCCACCTGGTACTTGTCGACGCCACGCTCGAGATGGTGGGTGAAACGGGTCTGCGTCGGAGTTGTCTGGTCGGGCACCAGCGCGGCCAACCAATACTTGTCGGTGATGCCGATCCAGCCGCCGGTGGTGGATTGCTGGATGGTGCGGGCCTCGCGCAGCTCGTCGTACTTCACCTCCTTCAGCGTGCCGTTGAACACGCCCAACAGCCCCTCGTGCAGGATGTAGAAACCCGTGACATGGGGCGTGCCGGTGCGCGAGACGAGCCCGTAGGCGTGAAGCGTGACCGGACTCGCGCCCATGTTCTCGACCCGCTGAGAGACGGTGATCATGTAGTCGCGGTCGACCGCGATCGTCTGCGAGAACTTGAGGCCATCGCCGTTGTCCCAGACGAGCGTCACCGGCTGGTCCGGAGCGAGG
>MIAC01000072.1:7707-9735 GCA_001830475.1 Rhodospirillales bacterium RIFCSPLOWO2_12_FULL_67_15 | reverse complement strand
AAGCCCGTAATAGGAAGTAACGCGGGAAACCGAAAATACAAGGTTTCTTCCACCAAGCGGGACGCAAAAAGGGACGGATATCCAATGCCGTGGAAATCGCAAGGCGGCGGCCCCTGGGGCGGTGGCCAGGGTCCGTGGGGCGGCGGGCCGTCGGGTCCGAAGCCCCCCGACATCGAGGAAATCCTGCGCAAGAGCCAGGACCGCTTCAAGCGGTTCCTGCCGGGCGGCGTCGGCGGCGCGCGCGGGTTCGTGCTGATCGCCATCGCGGTGGTTGCCATCTGGCTGGCCAGCGGCTTTTACCGGGTGCAGCCGGGCGAGCAGGGGGTCGAGCTGTTGTTCGGCCGCTTCGTCAAGCTGACGTCGCCGGGCCTCAACTATTGGTTCCCGTCGCCCATCGGCGAGGTGACGACCCCGAACGTGGAGCGCACCAACACCATCAACATCGGCTTCCGCGGCGGCGAGACGGTGCGCAGCGTCGGCGTGCGCGACGTGCCCCAGGAAAGCCTGATGCTGACCGGCGACCAGAACATCATCGACATCGACTTCGTCGTGCAGTGGCGCGTCAAGAGCGCGTCCGACTTCCTCTTCAACATCCGCGAGCCGGAACCGACCATCAAGATCGTGGCCGAAAGCGCCATGCGCGAGGTCGTCGGCAAGACCACGCTCGAAGACGCGCTGACCGTCAAGCGTCAGGATGTGGAAGATCGGACCCGGGATCTGCTGCAGAACATCCTCGACGAATACGGCGCCGGGGTCCTGATCGCCGACGTCAAGCTGCAGAAGGTGGACCCGCCCGCGCAGGTGATCGACGCCTTCAACGACGTGCAGCGCGCGCGCCAGGACAAGGAGCGCAAGCAGAACGAGGCGCTGACCTACTCCAACGACATCCTGCCCCGCGCCAAGGGCGAAGCCCAGCGCATGATCCAGGATGCGACCGCCTACAAGGAAAAGCTGATCCGCGAGGCCGAAGGCGAGGCCAACCGATTCCTCTCCGTCTATAACGCCTATCTTCAAAACAAGGACGTGACGCGCACGCGCCTCTACCTGGAACGGATGCAGCAGGTTCTGAAGGATTCGGAGAAGGTGATCATCGACAAGGGCGGCACCGGCGTCGTGCCTTACCTGCCGCTGCCCGAGTTACGCCGGCGGACCGAGCAACCCGCTTCCGGAGCCGAGGGAGCCGCGAAATGAACCGTCCGATCCTTATCGTTTTGGGCGTCGTCGCCGCGGCCCTTCTCGTGGTCGGGTCGAGCGCGCTGTTCGTCGTTCACCAGACGCAACAGGCGATCGTCCTTCAGTTCGGCAATCCGATCCGGGTCGAGCGCGCGGCGGGCCTCAAGTTCAAGATGCCGTTCGTCCAGGACGTCACCTACTACGACCGTCGCATCCTCGACCTCGATCCGCCGGCGCAAGAGGTTATCCTCTCGGACCAGAAGCGGGTCAACGTGGACGCCTTCGCCCGCTTCCGCATCGTCGATCCGCTCGAGTTCCGCCGGCGGGCGGTGACGCTTTCCAACTTCCGCCAGGTGTTCGGCGGGCGGCTCAATTCCGCCATCCGCTCCGAGGTCGCCAAGGTCGATCTCCAGGACATGCTCACCAGCAAGCGGGTCGAGGTCATGGACCGGATCAAGGACCTGGTCGCCGCGGTCGCGCCCGAGTTCGGCGTCGAGGTGGTGGACGTGCGCATCGGCCGTACCGATCTGCCCGAAACGACCAGCCAGGCGGTCTACAACCGCATGCGCTCTCAGCGCGTCGCCCAAGCCGCCCAGCTCCGCGCCGAGGGCGAGGAATTGAAGGCCAAGATCCAGGCCGATGCCGACCGCCAGCGCACCATCCTCATCGCCGACGCCCAGCGTACGTCGCAGACCTTGCGCGGCGAGGGCGAAGGCACCCGCACCCAGACCCTCAATCTCGCCTTCGGCAAGGATCCGGCCTTTTTCGAGCTTTACCGGACGCTGGAGGCCTACGAAGGGGCGCTTTCGGACGGCACCACCATGATCCTCACCCCCGATTCGGAGTTCTTCCGCT
>MIAC01000072.1:0-7577 GCA_001830475.1 Rhodospirillales bacterium RIFCSPLOWO2_12_FULL_67_15 | reverse complement strand
AAAATCCCTCCGGCGCAGCGGTTCCAATCCGTCGGGATAGGCTCTAGATGTCCGATCTTGTGGCCGCGCTGGGTTTGGCGATGGCCATCGAGGGAATCCTTTACGCCCTCTTTCCCGACGGCATGCGCCGGATGATGGAACGCGCGCTCGCGCTTCCCCCCCGGGTGATTCGCGCAACCGGGCTTGTCGCCGCCCTGGCCGGCGTCGGCCTGGTCTGGCTCGCGCGGGGTTGAACGAGACCCGCGCCGGGCATCCTTGAAAGAGGCGTCCGGGCAGGCTACATCCGGGGGGCAAATCGGCCGGCCCCCCAGTCGAGGGCCCGCAAGGCGCGGGCCCGGTTTTCCCCGGCCGATGGGACATACATACAATGACCATGGTTCTTTCAGCTGTCCGCTCCGCGCGCATCGTCGCGCTGGCGGCGGCGGTTTCATTCGCGATCGGCACGGCCTCGGAGGCATTCGCGCGCACCGCGCCGGAAAGCTTCGCCGACCTCGCCAGCGAGCTTCTGCCCAAGGTGGTGAACATTTCCACCACCCAGACCGTCGAGGGGCGCGGCTTCGAGATGCCGCAATTGCCCCCGGGCTCGCCGTTCGAGGACTTCTTCAAGGAATTCTTCGACCGCAATCAGGGCCAGCAGCAGCGGCCGCGCCGCGCGACCTCGCTCGGTTCCGGCTTCGTCGTCGACGAGGCGGGCTTCGTCGCCACCAATAACCACGTCATCCAGGACGCGGACGAGATCACCGTCATTTTCCACGACGGCTCCCGGCTCAAGGCCGAGGTCGTCGGCCGCGACGCCAAGTCCGACCTCGCCGTGCTCAAGGTGAGCCCGCCGGGCAAGCTCTCGGCGATCAAGTTCGGCAACTCGGACAAGTCCCGGGTCGGCGACTGGGTCATCGCCATCGGCAATCCGTTCGGCCTCGGCGGCACGGTCACGGCCGGCATCGTCTCGGCGCGCGGACGCGACATCAACTCCGGCCCCTACGACGATTACATCCAGACCGACGCCTCGATCAACCGCGGCAATTCGGGCGGGCCGCTGTTCAACCTGCAAGGCGAGGTCATCGGCATCAACACCGCGATTTTCTCGCCCTCGGGCGGCAGCGTCGGCATCGGTTTTGCCATTCCCACCGCCAGCGCCGAACCGGTCATCCGCCAATTGGTCAAGGGCGGGCAGGTGAAGCGCGGTTGGCTCGGCGTCCACATCCAGGGCGTGACCGAGGAGATCGCGGAAACGCTCGGCCTCAAGCAGGCGACCGGCGCGCTGGTCGCGAGCGTCATCAAGGGCGGCCCGGCGGAGAAAGGCAAGATCCAGCCCGGCGACGTGGTGCTGAAGTTCGACGGCCGCGACGTGACCGAAATGCGCCGCCTGCCCAGGATCGTTGCCGATACCGACGTCGGCAAGAAAGTTCCGGTCGTGGTCTGGCGCGACGGCAAGGAAGTCCGCCTCGAGGTCGCCGTCGGACAACTGGAAGAAGACACCAAGGTCGCCGCCCGCGCCGGCACCGGCAAGGGCGGCGAGAGCCGCACCGGCAACGGACTTTCGCTCGACGACATCGGACTCACGGTCTCCGACGCCGGCCCGCGCGTGCGCGAGCGCTTCAAGATCGAGAAAGACGTGAAGGGCGTGATCGTGACCGGCGTGGTCGACGGCGGGCCCGCCGCCGAGAAAGGCATTCGCGCGGGCGATGTGATCGTCGAGGTCAGCCAGCAGGAAGTCGCCAAACCCGCCGACGTCGCCGCCAGGATCCAGGAGGCGAAGAAGGCCGGGAAGAAGTCGGTGCTGCTTCTGGTCGAGGGCCAGGGCGGCCTGCGCTTCGTCGCGGTGCGCATCGGCAAGAGCTGAGGCGCGCGTCTCTAGCCGACGAACTCGTCGTCCGCGTATCCCTGCAAATAGAGCAACGCCGTCAGGTCGGCGTGGCGGATGGCGACGGGCGCCGCCGTCGCCACCGCCGGCTTCGGATGGAAAGCGACGCCGAGGCCGGCTTCGCGGATCATGGGCAAATCGTTGGCGCCGTCGCCGACCGCAAGCGTCGCTTCGAGCGCGATCCCGAGCCGCCCGGCCGCGTCGAGGAGCGTTTGTCGCTTCGCTTCCTTGTCCAGGATCGGCTCGACGACGCGCCCCGTGAGCTTCGCGTCCGCGATCTCGACCTCGTTGCCGATATCGGCGTCGAACCCGGCCAAGCGCGCGACCCGCCCGGTGAAGAAACGGAAGCCGCTGGAAACGAGGAAGGTATAGGCGCCGTGGGCGCGCATGGTCGCGACCAGCGTCGCCGCGCCGGGATTGAGGCGCGCGCGGGCGAAGGTCTTGTCCAGGGCGTCCGCTCCGAGGCCCTTGAGCAGCGCGACTCGCGCGCGCAAGGATTCCCGGTACTCGATTTCGCCGTTCATGGCGCGCGCGGTGATGGCCGCGACCCGCTCCTTCAGGCCGGCGAAATCGGCGAGCTCGTCGAGCATCTCGCCCGCGACGATGGTCGAATCCATATCCGCGACGAGAAGTTTTTTCCGCCTTCCCTCGGCGGGAAGGGCGGCGAAGTCGAGGCGCCGGGCCCCCAGCGCGGCCTTGGCCGCGGTCGCGGCGTGCGGCAGGGCAAGTCCGGAAAACGGAATTTCGCAGGCGTGGCGGCGGCTCAGCCAACGGGGCGCCTCGGGCGCCGCACCTTGTCCATTGAGGGAATCGCGGACGGCGGCGACAATGGCGTCCTCGAGCGGTTCGCCCGCCGAAGGCGCGATCAGAACCAGAACGGATTTCATAACGGCTACATAAGTCAGCCGCGCCGACGAAAGCAAGAAAGATGGACGCGGAATCCCGAAAGCCGATCGTCGTCGTCGCCGGGCCGACCGGCAGCGGCAAGTCCGCGCTCGCGCTCGAACTCGCGCGCGCGTTCCGGGGCGCGATCGTGAACGCCGACAGCCAGCAGGTCTACCGCGAACTGCGCGTGCTCACCGCCCGCCCCTCGGCGGCGGCGGAGGCGAGCGTGCCGCACCGCCTGTTCGGCGTGCTCTCGGCCGGGGTGCGCTGCTCGGCCGGAGGCTGGCTCGCCCTCGCGCTCAGCGCCATCGCGGAAATCCGCGGGCTTGGCCGGCTTCCCATCGTCGCCGGCGGGACCGGGCTTTATCTCAAGGCGCTCATCGAGGGCATCGCCGACATTCCGGCGCCTTCGCCCGAAGTCGTCGCCGAGGCGCGCGCGGCGCGCGCCCGGCTCGGCGGCGAGGCGTTCCGCGCCGAACTCGCCCGCCTCGACGCGGAAGGGGCGGCGCGGATTCCCGCCGCCGACACGCAGCGCCTGGTCCGCGCCTACGCGGTCGTCCGCGCGACCGGCGTGCCTCTGTCGGAATGGCAACGGCGCCAAGCGCGGCGTGGGCGCATCCCGCCCGGGCGGTTTCTCGTGCTGGCGCTGAACCCGCCGCGTGGCCCTCTCGGCCAGAGACTGGAGGCTCGTTTCGATTCGATGATGGAACTAGGCGCGCTCGCGGAAGCGCAAGCACTTCTTCGGCTCGAACTCGATCCCACGCTGCCGGCCCTGAAAGCGGTCGGCGTGAGGGAGCTTCTCGCGCACCTCCGCGGCGAAACGACGCTCGCCGAGGCCGTCGCCGAAGCCAAGCGCGCCACCCGCCAATTCGCCAAGCGCCAGGAAACGTGGCTCCGCCACCAGATCAGGGGCCCGCACGCGTTCGCGGCCTTCGGCGAGACGGCCGGCGAGGAAGCCGGCGCCCTGGTAACGAAATTTCTCGCCGAATACGATTAGGTTAACGAACGAGAAATATTATTACGGAAGCAGCGCAATAATCTTTCCATTTATTCGTTGACCGCCGGGGGTCAAGCGACTAGGTTTCCACTCCCGCTGCCCGGCCGAAACCCGCAGCGCACGTGGGGATTCCGGCGGAACGGTCCGCCGGCGAATCGTTGGCCTCTGGAAATGTGAAAGCGGTGCGATGGCGAAGGATCAGATGACCGGCGCGGAGATCGTTCTTCAGGCGCTCAAGGATCAAGGCGTCACCCGGATCTTCGGCTATCCGGGCGGCGCGGTCCTGCCCATTTACGACGCGCTGTTCGGCCAGAACGACATCCTCCACATCCTCGTCCGCCAGGAAGGCGGCGCGGTGCACGCGGCCGAAGGCTACGCCCGCTCGACCGGCAAGGTCGGCGTCGTGCTGGTGACCTCGGGCCCCGGCGTGACCAACTCCGTCACCGGGCTCACCGACGCGCTGATGGACAGCATTCCGCTGGTCTGCATCACCGGCCAGGTGCCGACGCACCTGATCGGCAACGACGCCTTCCAGGAGTGCGACACCACCGGCATCACCCGCCCGTGCACCAAGCACAACTATCTGGTCAAGAACGCGGACGATCTCGCCCGCGTCATCCACGAGGCGTTCCACGTCGCGCGCTCGGGCCGCCCCGGCCCGGTGGTGGTGGACCTGCCCAAGGACGTGCAGTTCGCGACCGGGACCTACCTGCCGCCTTCGCGCGTCGTGCACAAGAGCTACAAGCCGAGACTCAAGGGCGATCCGGTCCAGATCAAGCGCGCGGTCGAAATTCTCAGCCTGGCCAAGCGCCCGATCATCTACGCCGGCGGCGGGGTGGTGAACTCGGGGCCAGCGGCGGCGCAGTTGCTCGCCCAGTTCGCCCGCCTGTCCGGGTTTCCGGTGACGCTGACGCTGATGGGGCTCGGCGCCTTTCCGGCGTCCGACCCGCAGTTCCTCGGCATGCTCGGGATGCACGGCACTTTCGAGGCGAACCTCGCCATGCACGGCTGCGACGCCATGATCGCGATCGGCTCGCGCTTCGACGACCGCATCACCGGCAAGCTCGCGGCGTTCTCGCCGCATTCGCGCAAGATCCACATCGATGTCGATCCCTCGTCGATCAACAAGAACGTGCCGGTCGAGGTCGGCATCGTCGGCGACGTCGCGCACGTGCTCGAGGACCTGATCAAATTCTGGAAAAGCACCCAGGCCAAGCCCGACGCCAAGGCGCTGAAGGCGTGGTGGAAGCAGATCGACGAGTGGCGCGCGCGCGACTGCCTGCGCTACCAGAACTCGGAGACGGTTATCAAGCCGCAATACGCCATCCAGCGGCTCTACGAGCTGACCAAGGGCTTGGGCGAAGTTTTCGTCACCACCGAGGTCGGCCAGCACCAGATGTGGGCGGCCCAGTTCTTCAAGTTCGAGAAGCCCAACCATTGGCTGACTTCGGGCGGGCTCGGCACCATGGGCTACGGGCTGCCGGCGGCGATGGGGGCGCAGATCGCGCACCCCAAGGCGCTGGTCGTGGATATCGCCGGCGAAGCCTCGCTCTTGATGAACATCCAGGAGATGTCGACTATCGCCCAGTACCGTCTGCCGGTGAAGGTGTTCCTCATCAACAACCAGTACATGGGCATGGTCCGCCAATGGCAGGAACTGCTCCACGGCGGGCGCTACTCCGAAAGCTACATGGACAGCCTGCCCGACTTCGTGAAGCTCGCCGAATCCTTCGGCGCGGTCGGCCTGCGCGCGACCAGGCCTTCCGAGGTCGACGGCGTCATCAAGGCCATGCTCGCATCGCCGAAGGCGGTCATCGCCGACATCAGGGTCGACCCCAAGGAGAACTGCTTCCCGATGATCCCGTCGGGGGCGGCCCACAACGAAATGCTGCTCGGGCCCGCGGACAAGGCCGAGCAACCCGTATCCGAGAACGGCATGGTGCTGGTATGAAGGCGCAACGCGCGTTTCATGCCATCGCCCAGGACGTCATCTCGTGACGCCCAGGACCGAACCCGTCGCCCGGCACACCATCGCCGTGCTCGTCGACAACGAGCCGGGCGTGCTCGCCCGCGTCATCGGCCTGTTTTCCGGGCGCGGCTACAATATCGAGAGCCTGACGGTGGCCGAGGTCGATGCCGCCGAAAGGCTTTCGCGCATCACCGTCGTCACCTCGGGCACGCCGATGGTGATCGAGCAGATCAAGGCGCAACTCGCCCGCCTCGTGCCGGTGCACAAGATCTCCGACTTGACCGTCGCCGGCCCGCACATCGAGCGCGAGCTCGCGCTGGTGAAGGTGCGCGGCAGCGGCGAAAAAAGGGTCGAGGCGCTCCGCATCGCCGACATCTTCCGCGCCCGGGCGCTCGATTCGACCGCCGAATCCTTCGTCTTCGAAATCGTCGGCGATGCGGGTAAGCTCGACGCCTTCATCGCCCTGATGTCCGGGCTCGGCCTGGTCGACGTCTCCCGCACCGGGGTCGTCGCCATCGCCCGCGGCCCCGATCCTCTCTAATAAAACCGGAAAGGACCCAGCCATGCGTGTGTATTACGACCGCGACGCCGACGTGAACCTGATCAAAGCGAAAAAGGTGGCGGTGGCCGGCTACGGCAGCCAGGGCCACGCCCACGCGCTCAACTTGCGCGATTCCGGGGTCAAAGATGTGATCGTGGCGCTGCGCGAAGGTTCGGCCGCGCGCAAGAAGGCCGAGGCGCAGCAATTCAAGGTGGTGACCCCGGCCGAGGCCGCCAAGTGGGCCGACGTGATGATGGTGGTGACGCCCGACGAGGGCCAGGCCAAGCTCTACGCCGACGACCTCGGCCCCAACCTGAAGAAGGGCGCGGCGCTCGCCTTCGCCCACGGGTTCAACATCCACTTCCGCCTGATCGAGCCTCGTCCCGATCTCGACGTCTTCATGGTCGCGCCCAAGGGCCCGGGCCACACCGTGCGCGCCGAGTACCAGCGCGGCGCCGGCGTGCCCTCGCTGTTCGCGGTCGAGCGCAACGCCTCGGGCAACGCCCACGACATCGGGCTCGCCTACGCCGCCGCGATCGGCGCCGGGCGCGCCGGCATCATCGAGACGACCTTCCGCGAGGAATGCGAAACCGATCTGTTCGGCGAGCAGTCCGTGCTCTGCGGCGGCCTCACCGCGCTGATCATGGCCGGCTACGAGACCCTGATCGAGGCCGGTTACGCGCCCGAGATGGCCTATTTCGAATGCGTGCACGAAGTGAAGCTGATCGTCGATCTGATCTACGAAGGCGGCATCGCCAACATGCGCTACTCGATCTCGAACACCGCCGAGTACGGCGACTACACCCGGGGCCCGCGCCTGATCGACGCCGGGGTGCGGGAGCGGATGAAGGGGATCCTCGACGACATCCAGTCGGGCCGCTTCGCCCGCGAGTGGATGCTCGAGAATTCCGCCGGCCAGCCGAGCTTCAAGGCGATGCGCCGGCGCGCGGCCGAGCATCCGATCGAGCAGATGGGCGAGAAGCTTCGCGCCATGATGCCGTGGATCGGCAAGAACCGGCTGGTGGACAAGAGCAAGAATTTACGTTGCCCTCGTTGGCAACGTCACCCCCGCGCAAGCGGGGGTCCATGATCAGGCTGGATGCCCGCTTTCGCAGGCATGACGAATCAAATCCGACCTAAAGACAAAACGGGGGCGGGGTTTTCCCGCCCTCGGCGCTTTTATGGTGAACGGGGAACGTTCGCGCGGCAGGAATTTGCCTGGAACATATAGCGAACTTAACCATTTACTCCGCTTTAAGCCCGTCGCCGAAGAATGCAGGGTGGACCAGAGTTGACAACGGCGAGGGGGGGTTGTCTTTAT
>MIAC01000071.1:3606-11248 GCA_001830475.1 Rhodospirillales bacterium RIFCSPLOWO2_12_FULL_67_15 | reverse complement strand
ATGGCGCCCCGGATCGAGATGCCCGAGGATTTGCGCCGCCGCGCGCTTCTCCCCTTGCAGCGCATGCTCGATATGTCGCCGCCGGCGGCGGCGACGACCCGGCGCCAGCCCGTCGGCGTCGCCGCCGAATAGGCGCCGGTTGTCCCGCCTTTACCTTACGCGGACTTGCGCGCGTCACGCCGCTAAGCGTGCATACGCACGTCGTGCCGTTAGGGTATGGTGCGGGTACATGTGTTCATCTCGTCATTCCCGCGAAAGCGGGAATCCAGCTTTTTCAAAAGTGTGGACCCCCGCTTGCGCGGGGGTGACGGTTCCGTCTGAACGCACCCCGCTCTAGGTGTGTCTGCGCACGATGAGCGCACGACCCATGAACCTTCCGCCTGGCGAGATCGAGCGCGTGATCGACGCGGCGCTCGCCGAGGACTTAGGATCGGGCGACGTCACGACCCGCGCCACCATCCCGGCCGGGACGCGGGTTCGCCTCGTCATGACGACGCGGGAGGCGATCGTGCTCGCCGGCATCGACATCGCCGCCGCCGTCTTCCGGCGTCTTGCTCCCGAGGTTAAGATTGAAATTCTCGTCCGCGACGGCGCGCGCGCAGGTCCTGGCGCGCCGCTCGCCCGCATCGAGGGCCCGGCGAACGCGCTGCTCACCGCCGAACGGACGGCGCTCAATATCGTCCAGTTCATGAGCGGGATCGCGACGGCGACCCGGGCCTATGTCGAGCGCATCGCCGGAACCGGCGCGGTGCTGCTCGATACCCGGAAAACGCTGCCGGGCTTGCGCGCGCTTTCCAAGTACGCGACCCGCATGGGCGGCGCCACCAATCACCGGCTCCGGCTCGACGACGGGATTCTCATTAAGGACAACCACGTCGCGATCGCCGGCTCGGTCACCGAGGCGATCCGCCGCGCCAAGTCCGCGAACACCGGATTGAGCGACGTGCGGGTCGAATGCGACACGCTCGAGCAGGTGCAGGAAGCGCTCGCGGCCGGCGCCGACAGCATCCTCGCCGACAACATGCCGCCGGCGATGCTCAGCAAAGCCGTCCGGCTCGCGGCCGGGCGGGTGCCGCTCGAAGCCTCGGGCGGCGTGACGCTGGAAAACATCCGCGCCATCGCCGAGACCGGCGTCGATTTCATCTCCACCGGCAAGATCACCCAGGCCGCGCCCGCCGCCGACATCGGCCTCGACATCGTCGAATAGGGTTAACGGCGGAACCGTCAGGTTCCTCCTTGGCTTTTAACCGCCCTCCGTCTTTCGGGGTGGAGCCTCGCCCTTGCCCGAGGGCCGGAATCGCGGTACGAAATGCGGGGATTCCGCATTGCGGCACGACCCTTTCCGCGACCCTCAAGCCGGACCCGCGCCCTAAGCGAAAAATCCAAGGAAACCCCATGGCCCGCAAGAAGATCGCGCTGATCGGCGCCGGCAACATCGGCGGCACGCTCGCCCACCTCGTCGGCCTCAAGGAGCTCGGCGACATCGTGCTGTTCGACGTGGTCGAGGGCGTCCCCCAGGGCAAGGCGCTCGATCTCGTCCAGTCCTCCGCGATCGAGGGCTTCGACGCCCAGATCGCCGGCACCAACGATTATGCCGCCATCGCGGGCGCGGACGTGGTCATCGTCACCGCCGGCGTCGCGCGCAAGCCGGGCATGAGCCGCGACGACTTGATCGGCATCAACGCCAAGGTCATGGCCGCGGTCGGCGACGGCATCCGCAAGAACTGTCCGGACGCGTTCGTCATCTGCATCACCAATCCCTTGGACGCCATGGTCTGGGCGCTGCGCGAGGCCTCGGGGCTCCCGCATCGGCGCGTGGTCGGCATGGCCGGCGTGCTCGATTCGGCCCGCTTCCGCCATTTCCTCGCCGAGGAATTCAAGGTTTCGATCGAGGACGTGACCGCCTTCGTCCTCGGCGGCCACGGCGACACCATGGTTCCGCTGCTCCGCTATTCGACGGTCGCCGGAATTCCGGTGCCCGATCTCATCCGCATGGGCTGGTCCACCCCGGAGCGCATGGACAGGATCGTGCAGCGCACCCGCGACGGCGGGGCCGAGATCGTCGCTCTCTTGAAGACCGGCTCCGCCTTCTACGCGCCGGCGAGCGCGGCGGTGGCGATGGCCGAATCCTATCTCCGTGACAAGCGCCGGGTGCTGCCGTGCGCCGCCTGGCTCGACGGCGAGTACGGCGTCAAGGGTCTCTACGTCGGCGTGCCGGTGGTGATCGGCGCCAAGGGCGTCGAGAAGATCGTCGAGATCCAGCTCGACGCCGGCGAAAAGGCGCTGTTCGAGAAATCCGCCGAGGCGGTGCGCGGCCTCATCGCCGTCACCGAGAAGCTGCTCAAGGACGCCCAAGCGAAGACCTAGCGAACATTCCCGATCGTTTCCCCATGAACATCCACGAATACCAGGCCAAGCAACTGCTCGCCCGCTACGGCGTCGCGGTCCTCAAGGGCGGCGTCGCCTTCACCGCCGACGAGGCGGCGAAGCAGGCGGAATCCCTGAGCGGCCCGGTCTGGGTGGTGAAGAGCCAGATCCACGCCGGCGGGCGCGGAGCCGGGCGCTTCAAGGACAACCCCCAAGGCAAGGGCGGCGTGCGCATCGTCCGCTCGCTCGCCGACGTCAAAACCAGCGCCGCCGAGATGCTCGGCCACGTGCTGGTCACCCGGCAGACCGGCCCGGCGGGCAAGGAAGTGAAGCGCCTCTACATCGAGGACGGCTGCGACATCAAGCGCGAATTGTACCTCGGCCTGCTGCTCGACCGCGCGAATTCGCGGCTCACGATGATGGCCTCGGCCGAAGGCGGCATGGAGATCGAGGAAGTCGCCGCCAAGCATCCCGAAAAGATCATCAAGGTCGCGATCGATCCGGCGGCCGGGTTCATGCCCTATCACGCGCGCAAAATCGCTTACGGTCTCAAGCTCGAAGGCAAGCAGGTCGCAAGCGCGATCAAGTTCATGACCGCCATGTACAAGGCCTTCACCGACCTCGACTGCTCGATCGTCGAGATCAATCCGCTGGTGGTGACGGCCGCGGGCGAGGTGGTGGCGCTCGACGCCAAGATGAACTTCGACGACAACGCGCTTTTCCGCCACGCCGACGTCGCCCTCTTGCGCGACGAGAGCGAGGAAGACCCCGCCGAGCGCGAGGCCGCCAAGAACGACCTCAACTACATCCGCCTCGACGGCACCATCGGCTGCATGGTCAACGGCGCCGGCCTGGCGATGGCGACCATGGATATCATCAAGCTCTACGGCGCCACCCCGGCCAATTTCCTCGACGTCGGCGGCGGCGCGACCACGGAACGGGTCACGGCGGCCTTCAAGATCATCCTCGCCGACCGCAACGTCGAGGCGATCCTGGTCAACATCTTCGGCGGCATCATGCGCTGCGACGTGATCGCCGAGGGCGTGGTCGCCGCCGCGCGCGAGGTGAAAATCCACGTGCCGCTGGTGGTCCGCCTCGAAGGCACCAATGTCGAGCAGGGCAAGAAGATCCTCGGCCTGTCGGGGCTGCCGATCATCTCCGCCGACGACCTCGACGACGCCGCGAAGAAGGCGGTCAAGGCCGCCAAGGCAGCGCGCTGACATGGCCGTCCTCGTCAACAAGAACACCCGCGTCATCTGCCAGGGCTTCACCGGCGCCCAGGGCACCTTCCATTCCGAGCAGGCGATCGCCTACGGAACCAAGATGGTCGGCGGCGTCACCCCGGGCAAAGGCGGGACCCGGCATTTGAATCTTCCGGTGTTCGACACCGTCGCCGAGGCGGTGGGCAAGACCGGCGCGACCGCGTCCGTCATCTACGTGCCGCCGCCGTTCGCCGCCGACGCCATCCTCGAGGCGGTGGACGCGAACGTCGCCCTGGTCGTCTGCATCACCGAGGGCATCCCGGTCCTCGACATGGTGCGGGTCAAGCGGGCGCTCAAGAATTCCGCGACCCGCCTGATCGGCCCCAACTGCCCCGGCATCATCACGCCGGGCGAATGCAAGATCGGCATCATGCCCGGCCACATCCACGCCCAGGGCTCGATCGGCATCGTTTCGCGCTCCGGCACGCTGACCTACGAGGCGGTGGCGCAGACCACCGCCGCCCGGCTCGGCCAGTCCACGTGCATCGGCATCGGCGGCGACCCGGTCAACGGCACCAACTTCATCGATTGCCTGGAGCTTTTCCTCAAGGACAGGCAGACCAAGGCGATCGTGATGATCGGCGAAATCGGCGGCAACGCCGAGGAGGACGCCGCGGCCTTTCTCAAGGCGGCGAAGACCAAGAAACCGGTGGTCGGTTTCATCGCCGGCGTCACCGCGCCGCCCGGGCGGCGCATGGGCCACGCCGGCGCGATCATCTCGGGCGGCAAGGGCGGGGCCGGCGACAAGATCGAAGCCATGAAACGCGCCGGTATCCACGTCGCTTCTTCGCCCGCGGCGCTCGGCCGGACCATGCTGAAGGCGCTCAAGAAGCGCCGCTGAGTTAATTATAGGAGCGCGCCCGAGCCGGGCGCGATTAATCTCATGACGGTCCACGATCCCTTCGATTCGTTCCTGTTCTCCGGCAACCAGACCTACATCGCCGAGCTTTACGCCAAATACCTCGACGATCCCGGTTCGGTCGACCGCCGCTGGCAGGAGTTCTTCGCCGAGCTCCACGACGACCCCCGCGAGCTGGCCCGCGAGAGCCGGGGCGCCTCGTGGGCGCCGAGCTCGATGCGCGTCGTCGGCAACGGCGAGGTCAAGCCGATGTCGGAAAGCATGGTGCCGCAAGCCCCCGCGGCGGACGCCGGCGCGCTCCAGCAGCTTCTCGCCCAGCGCTTCGGCGCCGGCGGCGCCCGCCAGGCGACGCTCGATTCGATCAGCGCGCTGATGCTGATCCGCGCCTACCGCATCCGCGGCCACCTGCTCGCCAACCTCGATCCCCTGGGGATCGAGCCGCCCAAGCACCACCCCGAGCTCGACCCCAAGACCTACGGGTTTTCGGAAAAGGACTTGGACCGGGAGGTGTTCATCAACTACGTGCTCGGCCTGGAATCGGCGACGGTGCGCGAGATTCTCGACATCCTGCGCGCCACCTACTGCGGCACCATCGGCGTCGAGTTCATGCACATCCAGGATCCCGGCGAGAAGCAATGGATCCAGGAGCGCATCGAAACCATCCGCAACCAGACCCATTTCTCGGACCGGGGCAAGCTCGCCATCCTCGAGCGCTTGACCCAGGCCGAATGCTTCGAGAAGTACCTGGATCGGAAATTCGTCGGGACCAAGCGTTTCGGCCTCGACGGCGGCGAGAGCCTGGTGCCGGCGCTGGAGCAGATCATCAAGCGCGGCGGAACGCTCGGGGTCCAGGAAATCGTCATCGGCATGTCGCACCGCGGCCGGCTGAACGTGCTCGCGAGCGTCATGGCTAAGCCGCTCCAGGCGATCTTTTCCGAGTTCCAGGGCGTGTCCGCGCACCCCGACGACGTCCAGGGCTCGGGCGACGTCAAATACCACCTCGGCACGTCCTCGGACCGCGTGTTCGACGGCCTGAGCGTGCATTTGTCCCTGACCGCGAACCCCTCGCATCTCGAAGCGGTCAACACCGTCGTGCTCGGCAAGGTGCGCGCCAAGCAGCGCCAGCGCCGCGACGAGGAACGCGACAAGGTTCTCGGCCTCATCCTGCACGGGGACGCGGCCTTCGCCGGACAGGGCCTGGTGCACGAAACCCTGGCGCTCTCGGATCTGCGCGGCTACCGCACCGGCGGAACCATCCATTTCATCATCAACAACCAGATCGGCTTCACGACCGCGCCGCGGTTCTCGCGCTCCTCGCCCTATTGTTCGGACGTGGCGAAGTCGGTCGCGGCGCCGATCCTGCACGTCAATGGCGACGACCCCGAAGCGGTCGTGCACTGCGCCCGCATCGCGATCGAATACCGCCAGCGATTCAAGCGGGACGTGGTGGTGGACATGATCTGCTACCGCCGCTTCGGCCACAACGAGAGCGACGAGCCGGCGTTCACCCAGCCGCTCATGTACCGCAAGATCACCGAGCATCCGACCACCCGGGTCATCTACGCGGGCAAGCTCGCGCGCGAAGGCCTGATCAGCCCGAGCCAGGCCGAAGACATAGTCAAGGCGGCCTACACGCGCATGGACCAGGCGTTCGAGGCCGCGACCGGATTCAAGGTCAACAAGGCCGACTGGCTGGAAGGTTCCTGGTCGGGGATGAGCTTGGCCGCCGCCGACGCCCGGCGCGGCAAGACCGGCGTACCGGTGGACCGGCTCAAGGAAGTGGGCCTCGCGCTCACCCGCTATCCGGATAACTTCCACGTCAACCCCAAAATCGTGCGCCAGCTCGAAGCCAAGCGCAAGATGATCGAATCGGGCGAGGGAATCGACTGGTCGACCGCCGAGGCGCTCGCCTTCGGCACGCTCCTGGTGGACGGCACGCCGGTTCGGCTGTCGGGCCAGGATTCGGGCCGCGGCACCTTCTCGCAGCGCCATTCCGTCCTGGTCAACCAGACGACGGAGGAGCGCTATATGCCGCTCGCCAACCTCCGCTTCGGCCAAGCCCCGTTCGAGGTCATCGACAGCCCGCTCTCGGAAGCGGGCGTGCTCGGCTTCGAGTACGGCTACACCCTGGCCGAGCCGCACATGCTGGTGCTGTGGGAGGCCCAGTTCGGCGACTTCGCCAACGGCGCCCAGGTCGTCATCGACCAGTTCATCAGCACCGGCGAGTCGAAATGGCTGCGCATGTCGGGGCTGGTCTTGCTGCTGCCGCACGGCTTCGAGGGCCAGGGGCCCGAGCACAGCTCGGCCCGGGTCGAGCGTTATCTTCAGCTCTCGTCCGACGACAACTGGCAAATCTGCAACTGCACCACGCCGGCCAACTATTTCCACGTGTTGCGCCGCCAGATGTGCCGCGAATTCCGCAAACCCCTGATCCTGCTGACGCCGAAATCGCTGCTCCGGCACAAGCTCTGCGTCTCCCCGCTCGCCGACATGGACGAGGGCACCACCTTCCATCGCGTGCTGTGGGACCGGGGCACGGTGCTGCCCGACGCGCAAATCCGGCGCGTCGTGATGTGCTCGGGCAAGGTTTACTACGATCTGTTCGAGGAACGGGATAAGCGCGGCCTCAAGGACGTCTACCTGCTCCGCGTCGAGCAGCTCTTTCCCTTCCCGGGCGATGTGCTCGCCGACGAGTTGAAGCGCTTCCCCAAGGCGGAGATCGTCTGGTGCCAGGAGGAACCCCGCAACATGGGCGCCTGGCTTTACATGATCGAGCCGCTCGCCGAGCTGCTGTCCGGCCTCGGCCGCGCCGGCGAGAAGGTCCACTACGCCGGCCGCGCGGCGGCGGCGTCGCCGGCGACCGGCTCGCACGCCAAGCACGTCGCCGAGCAAGCCCGGCTGGTAGCCGAAGCGCTCGGCCAGCCCGCCGACGGCAAACGGAAATAGACGGGAAACCGGGAAGGATCGAGGGGCAACATGGGCGTGGAAATCAAGGTACCGACGCTCGGCGAATCGGTGACGCAGGCGACCGTTTCCAAGTGGTTCAAGCAGGCGGGCGAGGCGGTCGAGCAGGACGAGCCGTTGGTCGAGATCGAGACCGACAAGGTGACGGTCGAGGTCAACGCCCCCGCCGCCGGCGCGCTGTCCTCCATCG
>MIAC01000071.1:1203-3577 GCA_001830475.1 Rhodospirillales bacterium RIFCSPLOWO2_12_FULL_67_15 | reverse complement strand
CCCGCGCCGGCGCCCGCCGCCCCGCCCAAGCCTGCGCCCGCCCAGGCTCCCGCTCCGTCCGTCGCCGCCGGCCCCGAGGCGCCGCTTGCGCCGGCGGTGCGCAAGCTGATCGAGGAGCATCGGCTCGATCCCGCCGCCATCCCCGCGACCGGTCCCGGCGGGCGGCTCTCCAAGGCCGACGGGATCGCTTACGTCGAGCGCGGTGCGGCCCGCGCTCCCGCCGCCCAGGCGCCGGCGCTCGCAGCGAGACCCGCCGCTCCCGTCGCTCCCGCCGCGCCTTCCGTTCCTTCTGGTCCGCGCCCGGAAGCCGAGCGCGAGGAGCGCGTGCGCATGACGCGGCTGCGCCGGATCATCGCCGAGCGGCTGAAGGAATCTCAGAACACCGCCGCCATGCTCACCACCTACAACGAGGTCGACATGGGCGCGGCGATGGACATGCGCACCCAGTTCAAGGACGCCTTCGAGAAAAAGCACGGCACCCGGCTCGGGTTCATGTCGTTCTTCGTCCGCGCGTCCTGCATCGCGCTGCAAGAGTGGCCGACGGTGAACGCCGAGATCGCCGGCGACGAGATCGTCTACAAGAATTATTACCACATCGGCGTCGCGGTCGGCTCGCCGCAAGGTCTGGTGGTGCCGGTGCTGCGCGACGCCGACCGGATGTCCTTCGCCGGCATCGAGAAGGGCATCGCCGACTTCGGCCGCCGCGCCCGCGACGGCAAGCTCGCCATCGCCGAGATGATGGGCGGCACCTTCACCATCTCGAACGGCGGCGTTTACGGCTCGCTGCTTTCGATGCCGATCCTCAACCCGCCGCAGGCGGGGATCCTGGGGATGCACAAGATCGAGAAACGCGCGCGCGTGGTCGGCGACGAGATTCGGGCCCGGCCGATGATGTACGTCGCGCTGACCTACGATCACCGGCTGATCGACGGGCGCGAGGCGGTCTCCTTCCTCGCCCGCGTCAAGGACCTGGTCGAGAATCCCAGCCGCATCATGATCGACGTCTGAGCATGAGCCAGACCTTCGACGTCATCGTCATCGGCGGCGGACCCGGCGGCTACGTCGCCGCCATTCGCGCCGCGCAGCTCGGCCTCAAGGTCGCCTGCGTCGAAAAACGCGGCTCACTCGGCGGCACCTGCCTCAACGTCGGCTGCATCCCGTCGAAGGCCCTGTTGCAATCCTCCCATCATTACGAAGCGGCGGCGCGCGAATTCGCGCACCACGGCGTCCGGATCGGCAAGCTCGACCTCGACCTCGGCCAGATGATGGCGCGCAAGGACAAGGTGGTGAAGGAGCTGACCTCGGGCATCGAATTCCTGCTCCGCAAGAACAAGGTGGCGTACGTCGTCGGTTGGGCGAGTTTCGCCGGGCCCGATACGGTGACGGTGACCGCCTCCGACGGCAAGACCACGACCTTGAAGGCCGCCTCCATCGTCATCGCCACCGGTTCCGACGTGGCGGCGCTCGCGGGGGTCAAGATCGACGAGAAGCAGATTTTGAGTTCCACCGGCGCGATCGCGCTCGCCCGCGTGCCGGAGTCGTTCGCCGTCATCGGCGGGGGCGTGATCGGATTGGAACTGGGTTCGGTCTGGCGGCGTTTGGGGTCCAAGGTCACGGTGATCGAGTTTCTCGATTCGATCCTGCCCGGCATGGACGGCGAGGTGTCCAAGTTCGCCGAACGGATTCTCGCCAAGCAGGGCATGATCTTCCGGCTCGCAACCAAGGTGACGGCCGCGAAGACGGGCAAACGCGTGGCACTTTCGGTCGAACCCCGCGACGGCGGCAAGTCGGAAATCCTCGAGACCGACGCCGTTCTGGTCGCGGTCGGCCGGCGTCCCTACACCGAGGGCCTCGGGCTCGACAAGATCGGCGTCACCCCGGACAAACGCGGCTTCATCGCCGTGGACAAGCACTTCCAGACCAGCGCGCCCGGCGTGTTCGCCATCGGCGACGTCATCGGCGGCGCGATGCTCGCCCACAAGGCCGAGGACGAGGGCGTCGCGGTCGCCGAGATCGTCGCCGGCGAAGCCGGGCACGTGAATTACGAGGCGATTCCCGCGATCGTCTACACCGCCCCCGAGATCGCCGGCATCGGCAAGACCGAAGAGCAACTCAAAAGCGCGGGCGTTTCCTACCGCGCCGGCAAATTCCCCTTCACCGCCAACGCCCGCGCCAAATGCAACGCCGAAACCGACGGCTTCGCCAAGGTGATGGCGGACGCCGCCACCGACCGGGTCGTCGGCGCGCACATCGTCGGGCCGCAGGCGGGCGAACTGATCCAGGAAATCGCGCTCGCGATCGAAATGGGCGCGTCCGCCGAGGACCTGGGGCGCACCTGCCACGGCCATCCCGGGCTGGTCGAAGCCGTCAAGGA
>MIAC01000071.1:0-1194 GCA_001830475.1 Rhodospirillales bacterium RIFCSPLOWO2_12_FULL_67_15 | reverse complement strand
TCCACGCCTTTGATTTTCCAGACGTTTGAAGACGTGGATGCCCGGCATTAAGCCGGGCATGACGATTCTATCTAATCGCAACCTGCGCTAAGGGCATGACGAGTTAAAACATAAGCGAATTGATGTAAATTCGCTCCATGCCTCGCGCCGCGACGCCGCTCGCCCTCACCGCCGTTCTCGCCGCCGCCGAAATCTTCGGCATGGCCGGTTTCGCGTCGTTCTCGGCGCTGATGCCGGTGTTCATGCCCGAGTGGGCGCTGTCGGACTCGGAGGCCGGCTGGATCAGCGGCGTCTTCTACGCCGGCTATCTCGGCGCGGTGCCGTGGCTCTCCAGCCTGACCGACCGGATCGCGCCCCGGCGCGTCTATATCGCGGCGTCGCTGGCCGCGGCGGTTTCGAGCTTCGGTTTCGCTTTCGCCGCGGAAGGATTTTGGACCGCGCTCGCCTTCCGCGCGCTCGCCGGCATCGGGCTCGCCGGCACCTACATGCCCGGTCTCAAGCTGCTCACCGATCACGTCCACGGCGCCGATCAGAGCCGCATGGTTGCCTTTTACACCGCCGGGTTCAGCATCGGCTCGGCCTTTTCGCTCCTGATCGCGGGCGCGGCCGAGGAGGCCTTCGGCTGGCGCATCGCTTTCGCCCTCGCGGGCCTCGGGCCCCCGGTCGCCGTGACGTTGCTCGCGCTCTTCCTGCCCCGCCAGGACCCGCGTCCGCATCCGCCGCCTTCGACCCATATTCTCGATTTTCGCCCGGTGCTCCGCTGCCGCGCGGCGATGGCCTACGTGCTCGCCTACACGATCCACAATTTCGAGGTCTTCGCCGCCCGTTCCTGGCTCGTGGTCTATCTCGTGTTCGCCGCGGCGCTGCATCCCGACGGCAGCAAGGACTGGTGGAACGCCGCGACGCTCGCCGCCGCCTTCACCCTCCTCGGCGTGCCGTCCACCATTATCGGCAACGAGCTCGCGATCCGTTTCGGGCGGCCCCGCACCATCGCCGCGATCATGCTTGTCTCGGCCGCCGTTTGCCTGCTGGTCGGCTTCGCGCCCGCCTGGCCTTACGCGGTCGTGGTCGCGCTCGTCGCTTTGCACATGGTTACGCAGATCGGCGAATCCTCGGCCGTCACCGCCGGCGTGATCGCCGCCGCGCCGCTCGGCTACCGGGGCGCGACCATGGCGGTTCATTCCACCCTCGGCT
>MIAC01000070.1 GCA_001830475.1 Rhodospirillales bacterium RIFCSPLOWO2_12_FULL_67_15 | reverse complement strand
TTCGCTGCCAACCTGTCCAACCAAGTGGGACCACCTCAAGCCACCCGGTATAATTTTCTATTACATCCAGAACTTTGTGCGTGAACGCCGCGATGCGTGTGGAATTCGCATTTCTCGGGCCTATTGCGCGATTGCCCTTAAATTCCCATTGGTGAAGCCCTCTGGTTGACTTTTCAATTTCATTTTGAAAAAATTTTAATTTCAATAAATGATATTCCCTCTAAAAATTACGCCATTCAGCGAGCGGTAGCGCACAACCAGCAAGAGTGAATACGGGCTTATCGCCCTCTCGCAGAGGGAGGTGGTGACGATAGGCGTCACCAGATTCATCCAAATAAAGGGCCCACGTGCTCATACTAGGTAGCCACAAAAACATGGCTCCAGACACACGAACAGCCCCGTTTTACCGGGGCTGTCCTGGTCGCTCGTTGGAACCTTAAATGGTCCGCCAGCCCATAACGGCTAGCACCAACGGGCAAAACAATAATTGGTGCTTGTGTAAGAGTTGTCAAGCTTGTTCATTGCTCTAATGTTTGGCTAATAGTTTGAAAAAATTGAAATTTTCCTAACGTCTCATCCGAAAAAGTGAGCTTCCGCCTCGTCCTGAGTTGTGCACTCTCCTTCGACAAGCTCCGGATGAGGCGCGCTAAGTCGAAGGGCGCGGGAATGACGACGGTATCATTCAGTCGAAATCCTTGGCCAACTCGGCGCGCGTGGATTCGGGCAGGATCGCCATGTGGGCGTAATTGGGATGGCGGATGGCGAGCACCGCCTCGGTGCCGGGTTTGCGGAATTTCGCGATCTGGGCCGCGCCGAACGGGAACGAAAAGAAGTGGACCGACGAGGTTTTTCCGTCCTCGGTGGTGCGCTCGGCATCGTCGTGCGCGACCGCCTTCACCGTTTCGCCGGCAAAGGTTAGGGTCACGGTTTCCTCGATCCCGCCGAGGCGCATCAATGTCGCTAGGCGGCGCACCGGATCTTCGATCTCGATCATGAAGGTGGCGGAGAGGTTGGCGCCTTTCGGCACCAGCGGATCGTAGGCCGCGATTTCGCCCGCGATCTGGTCCGCGCCGCCCTTTTCCACGAACAGCATTTCGTGGATCTGGTGGAGCATGGTCGCGTAGCTCTCGAAATAGAACGTGGCGTCGGGGCCGACCGCGACGCGGCGATCGGTCTTCGCCCTCGCGATCAGGCGCCGGCGCTCGGCGCGGATTTTCGCGTAAGCGTCCATCGGCAGGATGTCGGCGGGCGAAATCCCGCGCCGGTTCGCGCTCATGGTCATCTCCATCGTCATGGGGTTTTTCCTTCGTCTCAGCCGCGGTAGGCGCGCGCGAGAATTTCGATCGGGTGGCGGGCGTTTTCGACCGGGCCGGATTCGTCGTCGAGCCGTTCGGCGCCCTGGACGATGTGCTCGCGCGCCAAGGGACATTCGGAAACCAGGAACGCGGCCTTTTGCCCGGCCGCCTGGCGGGCGACGGGGAGGCCCACTTTGAGCGCGGTTTCGAAGGTTTCCTTCATCACCCCGAGGGTCCCGCCGTGGCCCGAGCACCGCTCGGCGACGTGGATCTTGGCCTCGGGGATGAGGCGCAGCATCTCGGCGCCCTTTTGCCCCATGTTCTGGGCGCGCGAATGGCAGGAGATGTGCAGGAACACCTCGCCCGGAAGGGGCTTCAGGCCGGAAGCGAGGCCGTGACGGCGGGCGAGATCGACCACGTATTCGCTCGCGTCGAAGGTGGCGTTGGCGAGCGCTTTCACGTCTTCGTCCCCGGGGACGATCAGGGGCCATTCGAACTTGAGCATCAGCGCGCAACTGGGCGTGAGCGCGACCACGTCGTAGCCCTTGGCGATCCAGGGCTTGAACGCGGCGGCGGCGGTTTTCGCCGCGCGGGCGACGCGCTCGATTTCGCCCTGCTCCAACTGGGGCATGGCGCAACAGCCGGGATAGACGAGCGCGGTTTCGACGCCGTTCTTCGCCAGCACCTCGAGCGCGGCCCGGCCGATCGCGGTCGCGTTGTAGTTGGCGAAGCAGGTGGCGAAGACCGCCGCCTTGCGCCCGGCCTTGCCGGCGGGCGCGTCCGGATCCCGGGCGAGATCGAGACGGGCCGCCTGGGCTTCGAGGGTTTTGGAATCGAACGCCGGCAGCGCCGCGTCGCGATGAACGCCGATCACGGCTTCCATCAAGGGCCGCGTCAGCGAATTGCCGCGCCGGCTCGCCCAATTGGCCAAACCGGACACGGAGCAGCCGATCTTGCCGTTGCGGTCGATTTCGGTGAGCTGGCGCGCGCCGAAGGGAACTTCGCCCTGCTTCGCCGCTTGGGCGCGGTGGCGCAGCATCAGGTGCGGGAAGTCGAGATCGAACTCGTGCGGGGGCACGTAGGGGCACTTGGTCATGAAGCACATGTCGCAGAGCGTGCAGGCCTCGACCACGCGGCCGAAATCGGCCGACTTGACCGAATCCAACTCTTCGCTCGGGGCGTGGTCGATCAGATCGAACAGGCGCGGAAACGAATCGCAGAGGTTGAAACACCGCCGGCAGCCGTGGCAGATGTCGAAGACGCGCCGGGTTTCGGCGTCGAGCTTGGCTTCGTCCCAGTAATCCGCCTCGCGCCAGGGGATCGGGCGGCGGATGGGGGCTTCGAGACTTCCTTCGCGCATGAGACGAGTTCCTTACGTGCCGTGACGGGTCCCTCCGCCCCGTCCGGCCAGGGTACGCTTTTGAATGGAGATGCGGCCGGCCCGCCGAAGCGCCATCAGGCGCGAAGGCGGGCCGATCCGGCCTCAGCCCATCGCGTCGAGGGCTTTCTTGAAGCGCCCGGCGTGGGACTTCTCGGCCTTGGCCAGCGTCTCGAACCAGTCGGCGATCTCGTCGAACCCTTCCTGGCGGGCGGCCTTGGCCATGCCCGGGTACATGTCGGTGTACTCGTGGGTCTCGCCCGCGATCGCCGAGCGCAGGTTATCGGCGGTGGGGCCGATCGGCTTGCCGGTGGCGGGATCGCCGACCGCCTCGAGGAACTCGAGGTGCCCGTGGGCGTGCCCGGTCTCGCCTTCGGCGGTCGAGCGGAACACGGCGGAGACGTCGTTGTAGCCTTCGACGTCGGCCTTCTGCGCGAAATAGAGATAGCGGCGGTTGGCCTGGGATTCGCCGGCGAAGGCGGCCTTGAGATTTTCCTCGGTCTTGGTGCCTTTCAGCTTCTTCGACATGGGATCGTTCCTTTCCTTTTCCTGGGTTGCACGATTGAAGCGGTGACCGGCGCGGAAACCGCCCCGGAACCCCTTTGATATGGACGGCCGTACGGACCCTGTCAAGTACTTTATAATTATTCCAATATATTTCGGATAAGTCTATAAATACGCAAATAATTATTATTACGTCCGGCTCATTTCTCGGCGAGCCGGACGACCACGTCGACCCGGCTGACGCGGGTTCCCGCGGGCGTCCCGGGCAGGCGCGCGACGCGCACCTCCTCGGCGGGGATGTCCTGGAGCCGGCCCGAGGATTCATAGAAGAAATGGTGGTGGTTGGTGACGTTGGTGTCGAAGTAGGAGCGCTGGCTGTCGACCACGATTTCGCGCATCAGCCCGGTGGCCGTGAACTGGTGCAACGTGTTGTAGATGGTCGCGAGCGAGACGCGGATGCCGACCCCTTGCGCCTCCTCGTGCAACACCTCGGCGCTGACGTGGCGGTCGGCGCCCTCGAACAGGAGTTTGGCGAGCGCGAGCCGCTGGCGCGTCGGTCGCAGCCCCGCGGCGCGAAGGCGCTCGAGCGCCGGACCGTAGGGCCGGCCGCGATTCTGGGTACGGGCATGGATCATGGAAACGGGGCTCCTTGACGACTGAATGGCTGGCGCGTCTTGCGCGCCCGGGAACGCGCCGCCGGCGGCCGCGCGCACGGACGAACACGCCGGGTATCGTGCTTAATGTGGGATATCTTGGGCGGTTAGACAACTGTTTAGAACATTTCTTAGGGCGGGAAACCCTAACTCCATAAAAAATAGAGATTTTTGGCGGGTGCGGAACCGGCTCCGCCGCGAAAGCGGCGCGGAGGGGACCTGGAACCGCCATGTTATAATGATTTTTGTGGCGCGGCCCGATGGCGGCCCTCCAGCCCCATGAACGGGAGCCCAGCGCCGACGCATCGCCAGAATGGCCCAGTGAGCGTATTTTGCGGCCGGCCCAACCATTGCCGGCTGACGCGTTGCGATGGAGCCGATGGCCGAGTTCGATCCACTTTCCGCGTCCCTGATCCGGGAGCTCGCGCCCCGGGTGCTGACCGCGCTTTCCGCGCCTAGAGCGACGCCGGCGGGAAGGCTTTCCCGCCCCGGCTCGAGCCTCGAAGCGTCGGCGCGGGCAGCGGACAGCGCCAGCTCCATTTCCATCAGCGTGACCGACGCCCGCGCGGCCCTTTCGGCGGCGATCGCGGACGCCCGCACGATCCTCGATACTCTCGCCGCCCTGCACGCCGCCGTCGCCGAGGCCCGGACCAGCTCGCTGGTCGGGGAAAACGTGCAGCTCGCCGTCGGCGGGACGCGGATTTCGCGCCTGAACATCCAGGCCGAAGCCCGCCGCGCCCTTGCCGACATCAACGCGCTGGTCGCGGCCTCGACGCGCAACGGCGCCAACTTCATCGCTTCCGGCGCCCGCGCGATCGAGGTGCAGACGACCCGCTTCGGCGGGTCCATAACGCTTGCGCCTCAGGCGCTCGACAGCCTCGGGCTCGGGTTCGGCGCGCCGGAACTTTCCGGGCGGGTCGGCGGATTCAAGGCCGTCACCAATACCGAAATCGAGCAGGCGGAACGGACGCTGGCGCGCGCCCGCGAACTCGCTTCGCGCCGGTTGCAGACGCTGGAAGGGATGGAGGAGCGCCTCGCCTTCAGTTCGGCGGCGGCGCAGGCCGTCCGCACGCTCGATCAGGGCACGCGGCTCACGTTTTTCGCCCGCGGCAGCGTGGTGGATTTGATCGCCTAGTTTTTCGGCATCAGCCGGCCCGTGCAATCCACGCCGCGGGTCAGGACCGTCTCCTCCCGCGTCGAGCAGGACCGAGCGAACGCGACACCCGGCGCGTGGCGGGCGAGAAAGGCGCCGATCGGATCCGGATGCCCGCCGCGCAGGAAAACGCAAGGGGCTCCCGCCAGCACCCGGCCGAGATCGCGCGAACCGCGTGCGTCGCGCAGGTCCATGATGTTCTGCTCGAACCAAAGGTCGTTCGCCGGCACCCGGCGGGCGACCGCCTCTCCCTGGCGGCTGCCGGTCCACCAGTTGCCGAGAAAGAGCGCGAAGGAAGCGCTGCTGGCGGGAAAGAAATAGACCCGCGCGCACGCCGCGAAGCGGCCGTTGTCGACCCTTTGCGCCTCGGCGCGCTTGCCGGCGAGCTCGACGTACTGACGGCGGACGGCGAACGTCTGTGCGGCGGCGACGGCCGCGAGCAGAACGGCGACCGCGACCGCGGCGCGCCGGCGCAAGCCCGCGTCCCCGAGCCCCAATCCGGCGACGAACCGGATGAACAGGATCACGCTCAAGGGCGCCAGCATGTAGGCGGGAACCATGTAGTTCGCCGTCGGCTGCTTGGCCACGGCCAACACTTGCAGGGCGATCGCCAGCGTCAATCCGGCGAGCGCGCGGAGTTCGAAGACCGGCACCGCGAGACCCCGCCGCCGGCGCCAGGCCGCGATCGCCAGCGCGGCTGCGCCGAAAACGATCTGCAGGTGCACGATCGGCCGGCTGGCGACGCTGAGAACGGCGCGCGGATAGGCGGCCGTGTCGATCACGAATTCCGAACCGCCGCCGTAGGCGCCGCTGCGCGAGAGAACGGCGATAGTGAAGTCGAGAACACGGCCGAAGTTGGGAAGCGCCGGCGCGGTGAACACCACGAACGCCGCCGCCGCCGCCACGGCGTAGACGGCGATTCCCCGCGCCCCGCCGAGCAGAAACAGCGGCAGCAGAAACACCGGCGCCGCGGTCAGCTTGGTCGCCACCCCGAAGCCCGCGACCGCGCCGAACGCGATCGCGAGCTTTCGCGCGTCGCCGTCGCGGCTCCAGGTCCTTCCTGCCGCCAGAACGAGAACGGAAAGCGCGAGCGCGGTCGCGATCAGCAGGGATTCCGGCCTGACGTGGTAGGCGTTCTTCAGAATCACCATGGAGAGAAACGGCCCCGCCTGCATCAACAGCGCGAGGGCCAAGCTGCCTTGATGCGCGCGCACGGCCGCGCCGGCGATCAGAAGCGCGACCGCGTTCAGCCCGAGAAGGACGTTGCTGAGCAGACGAAGATGCGCTTCCGGATCGTCGAACACACGGGCCGCGAGCTCCGCCCCGGACGACAACGGGTACGCCAGCCTGAGCGCGAGCGCGCCGAGAATCTGCACCGGGGTTCCCGGATGAAAAGACTGGCCGGGGGACGTGAACCGGGCGATGTGGACCGAGTCGAAAAGATAGAAATACGACGGATCGACGATATGCCATTCCCAGAACGCGCCGCCCGCCTGACGCAGCGCGAGCGAGACGGCGACAAAGACGGCCGGCAGCGCCAGCAGCGCCGCCGCCGCGGCTCCGCCTCCGCGCACTCGGGACAAAATCGCGCTGCTCATGCCATCGCCTCCCATCCGAAGCAGCGTGGTGGATTCGATCGCCTAGAAGGGTACCACACCGGCCTTTTCGAAGACCGCGACGATGTTCGCGCTCCACAGCGGCGGCGGTTCGGTCAAAAGCCGAGAGAGAAGTTTATTCACCACATCTTCGGTGATCCGGCGAACGGGACTCCCTCGCCGCTGCGGCAAAACCGCGCGGCACGCGAATCCGGTCGCGAGCGCGAGCTGGTGCAGGCTTGTCGGAGTGTAGGCCGCCTTATGGGTCAGGTCCGAATGCTGATGCTGCTGCCCCCACGGCGAGGCGGCGTTCGGCACCCGCACCACCACCCTTCCGTCGGACGTCAGGCGGTCGCGCAGCCCGAGCAGAAGATTCGCGCCCTCCCACGGCGCGAAGTGCTCCAGCACGTCGAACAGGACGATGCGGTCGAAGGGCGCTTCCGCCGTCAAGCGATCGAGCGCGCCGGCGATGTCCGCGGTGATGACGCGCGCGGCGATATCGGGCTCCATGACGTTCCGGACCGCCGGGTCGCGGTCGACGCCGACGAAGCGCCGCACCCCCTTGGCGCGCAGATAAAGCAGAAATTGCCCGGTGCCGCAGCCGAGTTCGAGCACGGCGAGATCGGGGCCCATGGCCGCGGGAATCCAGAATTCCCGGTCGAACCAGCGAACGTGTTTGGGCTTGAGGGACGGCCGGGCGTAATCCTTGAAGCGGCCGTAGGTCCGATAGAAATCCTCGGGCCCCTGGAATTTCACCGCCTGCGCCTCAGTTCTGACCGAAGGAAATGGTGCCGGCGGAGGGATTTGAACCCCCGGCCCACGCATTACGAATGCGTTGCTCTACCCCTGAGCTACGCCGGCTCGGACGGCGAAGAATGGCCGGAAAATAGGCCTTGGCGCCCTCCTTGGCAAGGCGGCCCGGAATGCCCAAACGGGGCGTCGCGCTTCGCGGCGGACGCGCCGCTTGGCGATTGCATCCGCCCCGACACGCGCATTGCCGGGGCGAAGGACTCGCATCTTGCGCAAGACCACACCCCGCGCGTTCGTCTCCATGGTGCGCGAACGGCCCGTTCGTGAATGCGCGCCCGATCCGTTTCTCGTGTGCGGGCGATTCATTTGCACGCGCGATTTCGCTCGTTAACTTTCGTCGGCGCGAATCAC
>MIAC01000069.1:467-9283 GCA_001830475.1 Rhodospirillales bacterium RIFCSPLOWO2_12_FULL_67_15 | reverse complement strand
CTGACCGAAAACGTGATGCCGAACTTCGGCGATCTCAACATCGATCCGGCGCGCGCCGCGATCCGGCAGGTCTTCATCGATCGGATCGTGCACGCCAAAGGCATCGATCGCGCCGCATCGAGCTTCGACGCCGTTCTCATGCCGACTCCGGCAGCGGTCATGGAAGGCGCGCGTCTGCTCGCCGACGGCACCGGGAATCGCAAGGGCCTCGGCGATCTGCTCGTCGTCGATATCGGCGGGGCGACGACCGATGTCCACTCCATCGCCTGCGGCAAACCGATGCAAGAAGGCGTCATCCAGCACGGTCTGCCGGAGCCGCGCGTCAAGCGCACGGTCGAGGGCGATCTGGGCATGCGCCACAATGCCGCGGCCATCGTCGAGGCGATCGGACGTGCGCGGATCGCCCAGAGATCGGGGTTGCCGGATTCGGCGATCGACAGGTTTCTCGCCGCATTCACGGCGGACGTGGAGCGGTTGCCCGCGAGCCCCGAGGAAACCGCCTTCGACGAAGCGCTCGCCTGGGCCGCGGTGCGCATCGCCGTCGAACGCCATGCCGGAACGGCGAAAACCGTGCAGACCATACAAGGCCCCGTCGTGGTCCAGACCGGCAAGGATCTGACCGCGCTCGCGACGGTGATCGGTACCGGTGGCCCGTTCGCCCACGGCGCGACGCCGGGGACGGTGCTCGAAGCGGTGTACGCCGACCCGGCCCAGCCCCTATCGCTGCGCCCCGCGGCCCCCCGGTTGCTGGTTGATGGCGACTATATGCTTTATGCTGCGGGCCTCTTGGCCGCGGTCGAGCCGGACGCGGCGTTTGCCCTCGCGCTCGGCTCGTTGCGACCTATCGGGACGAAGCGGGAACATGAACAAGTTTGCCAAACCGCTTGACGCGCGTTTGCCGCTGGCGGCGGATCAAATACCGCGTGACGAATTCGAGCGCATGCGGCGCGAGAACCTGGCGCGCTGGCCGACCGGCGCGGAGGTCGAGTTCGACGAGGCGGTCGCCTACCACCTGTCTCTGCCGGCACACAAGCGTCTTCCTATGGTGATGCGCAAGGCGGCGGCCGAAGGCCGCTGTCTCACCCAACCGCGCGGCGGTTTTGGCACGCTCGAACTCCAGATCGAGCTCATGCGCGAACTCGAAAGCGCAGGGCTCGCCGATATCGTGCCGACGACGACCGACAGCTACACGCGCAACGAACAATGGGCCAAAGCCGGGTATGGCATTGAGGAGAGTCGCAAGGCCGGGCGCTCGATGCTCAATGGCTTTCCGATGGTGAATTACGGCCCCCGGCAGACGCGGAAACTGATCGAGGCGATCAACCGGCCGGCGATCGTGCTGTCGGGGACATCGTACCCCAAACTCACCGCCGAGGTCGGCTACGCCGCGGGATTTACCGGCTATCTCGGCTCGGGTCTCGCCTACACCGTTTCCTACACCAAGGAGACGACGATCGAGGAAGGGATTCGCAATTACCAGTATCTCGACCGCCTTGTCGCTCTCTACGGCGAACGCGGGGTGGAGTTGCACCGGCGCCAACCCGGCTTCCTCACCGGGACCAACATTCCGCCCTCGATCGCGATCATCACGGGCATCGTCGACGCGCTGCTGGCGGCTCATCAGGGCGTACGCGACTACGGTCTCGAACTCGCTCAGACGCTGCATCTGGTGCAGGACGCGGCGGCCATTCGCATGGCGCGTATTCTGACCCAGGAGTATCTGAAGCGTTTCGGTTTCGAAGACGTGTTCACTCCGATCACCTCATTGCATTGGATGGGAGCTTGGCCTCACGACGAGAGCCAGGCTGCCGCGCTGATGGCCTATGGCGGCACGCTGGCGGCGGTTTCGGGCGCGAACTCGATCACCACCAAATCTAAGCACGAAGCTTTTGGCCTTCCCACTCCCGGCGCGAACGCGGAAGGGCTCCGGATCACCCGCATGGCGATCTATCTCGCGCGCAACGTACGTCTCGACTCGATGCCGGAATTCCAACGCGAATGCGACATGATCCGGCGCGAAGTCGAGCCGGTGATGGACAAGATTTTGGAGATGGGCGACGGCGACGTCGCAGTCGGCACCGTGCGGGCGGTCGAAGCGGGCGTGCTCGATATTCCCTGGTCGCCCAACCGTTCGGTCAAAAGCCGCGTCATGCCGGCACGCGATGCCGACGGATATTTCCGCATTCTCTCTCCCGGCCTCATGCCGTTCCCGGAGGATGTCTTGGCCTATCACGAGGAACGGCTGCGCCGGCGGGCCGAAAAAGAGCATATTCCGTACGGCGAAGAACTTGCGGTTACCAGCGTCTACGAGCTCAGCGATCCGCTAGCGAAGCTGATGCCGGCGCTCTTTAAGTGAGCTTTTTCAATTTATTAGGGGTTGCCGATAGCGACGCTGCGGCCGTCGCGCACCAAGTCGGCGATATTGGCGCCGGTCAAACTTTCGAGAAAGGCGACCAGATCGGCGATTTCCGATTCCGCGAGGTCGAGCGGACGAAGACGCGCATCGAGGCCGGGATTGGATTGTCCGCCGCGATTGTAAAATTGGACGACCTCGACAAGCGTCGCCATTGAGCCATCGTGCATGTAGGGCGCGGTCAAGGCGACATTGCGCAAGCCGGGCGTCTTGTAGGCCCAACGGTCCGCCGGCGCCCGGGTCACCTCGAAGCGCCCGAGATCGGGTTTGGTTGGTTCGCTTACCGCTTGCAAGGCCTTCCGTTTGACGGTTGCGAACGTGCCGGGTGCGATTTCGACCCTGAGATCGGCGGGGCTCTCGCGCCCTCGCTCGGCGCCGATTCCGGTGTTGTGAAAATCGTGATCGGTGAAAAGCGCGTGATCGTCACCGATCGCGTGACAGCCGACGCAACCCGCCTTGCCGGCGAACAGGCGAAAACCGCGCGCGGCGGCGGTGGATAGCGCGGCTCCGTCTTTGCCGTAACGCCAGCGGTCGAAGGGCGAATCCCCGGACAGCAGCGTCCGCTGCCAAGCGGCGGTCGCCTGGACCAGCGCCGTGATGTCCGCCGCGCGGCCGAAGACGTGTTCGAACGAGCCCGCGTAATCCGGAAAAGCGCGGACGCGCGCGATGAGATGGTCGTGCGAGGGATTGCCCATCTCCTTCGGATCGGTCAGCGGCTCCAGCGCCTGTTGTTCGAGGCTCGCCGCGCGGCCATCGCGAAAAAGCGTCTTGCCGTAGGCGGCGTTGACAACCGTCGGCGCGTTGCGCCGAACCGTGCGGCCCTCGATGCCGACGGGGGTCGCCAGCTCGTTCTGGGCGTATCCTTGCTCGGGCACGTGGCACATGGCACAACTGATGGTGCCGTTGATGGACAGCCGCCGGTCGAAGAAGAGCTTGCGACCGAGCGCGATTTTTTCGGCAATCATCGGATTGTCGGCCGGAATCGCGAGCGGAGGGAGTCCAAGCGGCGGAGCCAGGGCCCGCCGCAAGGCCGCATCGTCGGCTTCGTCGGCCCAGACCGGGACCGATCCGAAGGCCAGACCCAGCACCAGCAACGCGAACTGCCGTCTCATTGATGCGCCATGCGGCGGCTTTCCAACAGCAGGGTCTTGACGTCGGCGACGATCAGGCGCGGATCGAGAAACGCAAGGGTGTAGACGTTGCGCACTTGGCCGGCACGGTCGATCAGATAGACGTAGAGGATGTGATCCAGAGCGCCGGGGGAGGTTTTGTCCGGGCCCATGCCCTTGCTCACCGCCTGGTCGTAGCTGTCGAGGATCGGTGCGAGCGTTTTTTCGGACTCCGTCGTCAAGAACACCCAATCGCTCTTGCGCCCGGCGTTCGGCGAGGCCTTGATCGGTGCCGCATATTCGGCGATCGCCGCGGGAGTATCCCGCGCGGGATCGAAGCTTAAGCTGACGATGCGCAGGTTGCGGGCGAGTTCGGGGTCGCGCGCGCTCGCGTCGAAAATATCGTAAAGAACCGCGGTCGCGAGCGGGCACCCCTTGGAGTCGCTGCACAGCGTGTAGATCAAGCTGAGAAGTACGATCTTTCCCTTTAATACGTCGCCGAGCCGGCGCCGCGCACCGGTCGAATCGAGCACGGCGCCATCGCCGGCGGGCCTGAGCGCCGGCAATTCGTAGGTGCCCGGCTCGGGCGGCTCGTAGTCGAACTCGGGAGTCCGTTCGAACAGGTGCAAGCTCGGGTCGTGGGCGCGGGCGGGTGCGCCAAGACCCGCGCTACCTAAAGCCGTCAAAATAATGAACGTTGCTAAGGTCCGGTTTATAGCGAGCATGGATAGATCCGCGGCCTCGGCACAATAGGCGGATGGGGGCGGCTCGAGGACCGCCCCCTCGCCGGATTACGATACGTAAAGCGCCTTGCTGCCGAAGTTCATGATATGCGAGCGCCCCAGCTTCTCCTTGTTGAAGTCGAGGGTGAAGCGCTCCTTCAACTCCTTGCCGTCCCAGGAATAGGCCTTCAGGAACTGCTCGTTATCCTCGCCTTTCTTGTCCCAGTTGGCGAGCAGCGAACTGGTGAAATACACGCGCTTGCCGTCCCAGCTCTGCGACACCATGTTGAGCTGGCGGCCGATGTTTTTTTCGTAAATCGCCTTCGGCCGGTGCGGATCGCCGACGTCGAACAGCCGGGTCATGCCGTCCATGAAGCTGTTGATCCAAAGCGTCCGGTCGTCCGCGGACAGGCTGATATCCACGGGGAGCGGAATCTTCGACGGATCGCCGATATCGGCGACCGCCTTGGCCTGCCATTCGCCCTTGTCGTCTTCGTAAATCAGCCAGATTTTCGAAGTCAGCGCCGTCGAGGTGAAGGCGTAATTGTTGCGAGCACCCCAGGCCCAGCGGATCTCGAGCGGCGAGCCCGGCACGTTGAAGACCTTTCTCGGCTTGCGGGTGTGCAGATTCCACAAAACCACGGTCTGGCCGAAACGTTTCATCGCCGCTTCGTCTTTCAGCATCTTGCCGAAGTCCATCATGTAGTTCGACCAGCCGGTAAACGAGGACGTCAGCATGACGTTCTTGCGCGGCAGCGCGCGCACGTCGTAGCCGTAACCGTCGGCGAACTCGATGCCCGGAAGCTTGGGCGCGCTTTCCTTCGTCGGCATCCAATGAGTGGCGAGATACTTGCCCCGGTTGGTGTACTCGACCATCGCGGTGCGGCCGCCGTGATCCTTGTCGTTGGATAGGGCCGTGATCATCATCCGCCCCGGAAGCGCGTAAAACGTGTGCGGGCCGGCCGCGCCGCCGCTTGCCTTGACGAAATCGGCGATGGTCCGTGACAGCCGCGGTTTGGCCGGATTCGAAACCACGTCGAAGACGAAAATCTTGCTGTCGTCCAGGCCGCCGGCCCAGAAAAAGCGGCGGTCGGACGTGAATCCGCCGTGATGGGCCTCGTGCCGGCCGCCGACCGACACGCTGTTGATCGGCTTGCCGAAGGTCGGCGAACCTTCGCGCGTGTCGACGGTCACGAGCTTGTCGGAACCGTCGCCCATGCCTTCAACCCCCAGCGTCCAGACATAGACGTATTCCTCGACGCCGGTGATGATGGGCATATAGGGCGACTGGCAGGTCTCGTCCGCAAACGCCTGCCTGCCGCCGAACAGCGCCGTGGACGCCAATCCCGTCGCCGCGCCGGCGAGAAGCCGACAAGCCGAACGACGAGACAGATCGGCGAAATCGCCCCGGGTTATCGTACGTGTGGTCATTGCTGTCCCTCCCTTTCACTCGTTTGGTTTGTAACTATTATACATTTCCGGCGCGCGCGTGCCACCGGAGACAAGAGGCGAACGGAAGCTCGGAATCGATTGAATTCGCGCGTGCTTCCGCCCCGCAGGTTTTCACTTCGGCAGACTCCTTCCGATCGTGCCGATCGGCCCCGTCACGCGCATTTCGGCGAGAGCTTTTTCCAGCGGCCCGTCGTTGATCGCGTTCTTGGGCATATCCGGCGATTTCACGACCTTGATCTGATGAAGGAACGCGTAACCGTTCTTCATCAGTTTGATGACGTCGTCGTCGAAAATCATCTTGCCGACATAGGTCTCAGGCGTGCCGCCGAGGGCGTCCGGATGCCCCTCATAGAGGGCTTTCCAGGCGGTCTTGTGATCGTATCCCTTGACCTCTTCGACGATCATCTGCGCCATCTCGTTCGGGTGCTCGATCATGAACCGGACGGCTTCGATTTCCGCCTTGATCCAGCCGATGGCCGCGGCGGGGTTCTTTTCGATGAAGTCCTGGCGCATAAGCGAAAAGTTGGCATCCGGTTCGTTCCACGGCGTGCCGGTGGCCGCGTACTTGGCGTACCCGAGCTCGACGACACGGCGGGCGTGCGGTTCCCACATGGCCGCCGCATCGAGCTTGCCGCTCTCGAAATTGCTGGCGATCTCCCCGATCGGGGTGAACACGAGTTCGGAGGGCTTGAACGCCCCCTTGGCGATGATCGATTCGATAAAGCGATGGGTGCAGGTGCCGCGATGCACCGCGAACGGCTTGCCGCTCGCCCACCTTATGGCATCGGCGTAAGTCTCGAAATCCGGCGTATTCCTGCGCACGACGATTTTGTTGCATTGCTGGCCGGCGCTGTACATCGGCACCGATACCAGGCGCAGATCGCCAATGTCCCGCCGCGTCGTCGCCACCAGCGACGGCATGTCGCCCATGGTCCCGATCTGCATTTTATCGGCGAGCATGGCGTTCACCATGGGAGGGCCGGTCAGATGCGGCTCGAAGCGCACCATGCTGCCCGCCGGCAGGTATTTCTTCCACAGCTCCTTATGCTTGATCACCACGCCGTTCCAGCCGCCCGTCCAATAGGGGTGATAGCCGTAGGTGATATTCACCGGCGGGGCGGCGCCAGCCGGATTCGCGGCGCCGATCGCTGCCGCCAATGCCACGACCCCGATCGTTTTCTTGAAAGTCATGCCGCCCCCCTAACGCCGCACTGCCGAATCCCCGGCGGTCACTTTTTACGCTTGGGACCTATGAGGGTCGACTTCTTTTTTTCGACCAATAGTTCGGCCATTTCGCGCGCACGCCTGACGACGGCAAGGATGGCACCCCGTACGATGGGATCCATCGCGCTCAACCGGCGCTGAAATTCGTCCCGCGTCATTACAGTCACGGTGATATCTTCCAAGGCGATGACCGAGGCCATGTGCGGCTGGTCGTCGAAGGCCGCCATTTCGCCGATGATGTCGCCCGGCCCCTTGATGCCGAAAACGTAGGGAAAGTCGTGGCGCAGGCCTTTGAGGACCTCCACTTTACCCTTGACGATGAGAAAAACGTCATCGTGAAGCTCTCCCTCTTTGAGCAGGGTTTCGCCCTTGCGAAAAGAACGGGTTTTAAAACTATCGGAATGGGTCATTTCGGGTAAAACTCGCCTCAATGAGCATCCAATTTCATCCTAGCAATTCTTGCGGGTGTCTCCAAGGCGCTCCGGCTTCGGCGCAAGGAAAAAATCAATCGACGATAGCCACGCCCTTGACTTGGGCATAAACGGCCTTGCCGGGATGCAATCCGAGCGCATCGGCGGATTTGCGCGTGATGCGGCTGAGCAGCCGACTATCGCCCAGAGCGAGAGCGACCGTGACTTGACCCGGAGCATCGTCGCGCATCTCGACCACCCGGGCGGGGAGGATATTGATGATGCTGCTGTCGGACCGTTTTTCGAGCGCCAGGCTCACGTCGCGGGCTTGGATGCAGAGGCGCACGCGCTGGCCCAAGCGCCTGGGCGGGCCAGGCAAGTGAAACTGCCCGCCCCGAAATTCGATGCCGAGCAAGTGATAATTCGGCTCGTAACCGATCACTTCGCCCTCGATCCAGGCTCCGACGCTGTCGCCGCCGGCGAGCGGCAGGTCCAACCGGGTAAGCAGGGAATCGATCGGGCCGCTGGTGACCACTCGTCCGCGCTCCAGAAGCACCAGGTGATCGGCCAGTCGCGCCACCTCGTCGAGCGCGTGGCTGACGTAAAGAACGGGAATATCCAACTCGTCGTGGAGACGTTCGAGGTAAGGGATGATCTCGGATTTGAGCTTGAGATCCAGCGCCGCGAGGGGCTCGTCCAAAAGCAGCAGGCTGGGGCTTGTCGCTAGTGCGCGCGCGATCGCCGCGCGCTGCCGTTCGCCCCCGGACAGGGACTCGGGTGGGCGTTCCATCAGGGGACCGATCCCGAGAAGATCGACGGCGGACTCCAAGGAAACACGCCGCCGCGCCGCGGCCACCCTTTTCATTCCGTATTCCAGGTTCCGCCTGACATTCATGTGCGGAAACAGGCTGGCCTCCTGGAATACGAAACCGAGAGGACGGTCGTGGGTCGGCATGAAAAAATCCCGCGTATCGTCCTGCCAGACCGAGCCGTTGACCTCGATGTAGCTCGAATGCGCGCGTTCCAGTCCCGCGATCGCGCGGAGGCAAGAAGTTTTACCGGCGCCCGAGGGACCGAACAGCGCCGAAACCCCGCTTCCTGGCAGCGCAACGTCGATCTCCAGGGAGAAATCCGGGCGGTCGAGCTTGAATCGCGCTCGGATTTCGGTCATCGGCGTCGGCCGGTCGGATTGAGGGTGTAGAGAGCGAGCAGGACCAGGAAGCAAAACGCCACCATCGCGGCCGACAACCAATGCGCCTCGCCGTATTCCAAAGCCTCGACGTGATCGAAAATCTGCACCGAAACGACCCGGGTTTTCGCCGGAATATTGCCCCCGATCATCAGCACCACGCCGAACTCGCCGACGGTGTGGGCAAAACCCATCACCGTCGCCGTCAGGTATCCGGGTTTGGCGAGCGGCAGCACGACGCTGAAGAAGATATCGAGCGGCGAAGCGCGCAAGGTCGCGGCGACCTCTTTGGGGCGG
>MIAC01000069.1:219-372 GCA_001830475.1 Rhodospirillales bacterium RIFCSPLOWO2_12_FULL_67_15 | reverse complement strand
CAGAAGCCCCAAGCCGAGCGCCTGGGTCAGCTGACCCACCGGTCCTTGAGGTCCCATCGTAACCAGCAGGTAGAAACCCAGGACCGTCGGCGGCAACACGATGGGGAGAGCCACTATCGCGCCGACTGGGCCCTTCCACCACGAATAGGTGTT
>MIAC01000069.1:0-147 GCA_001830475.1 Rhodospirillales bacterium RIFCSPLOWO2_12_FULL_67_15 | reverse complement strand
GAGCCAAACGGCGGAAAGCGCGGCTGCTCCCATCTTCTTGCCTCAATAATCGTAACCATGAGACTTGACGATCGCGCGGGCCTTTTCGCCCTTGAGAAACTCGACCAACGCGCGCGCGGCCGGACTATTCCCGGCCCTGGCCAGAAT
>MIAC01000068.1:1187-2925 GCA_001830475.1 Rhodospirillales bacterium RIFCSPLOWO2_12_FULL_67_15 | reverse complement strand
TCGATCCATTCGACCTTGTAGCCGTGCTGCTCGGCCCAGCGGGTGTACATGCGGAGCAGGATCTCGGCCCAGTCCTGGGCCTCGGTCCCGCCGGCGCCGGCGTGGACTTCGAGGTAGCTGTCGTTGCCGTCGGCCTCGCCCGAAAGAAGCGTGTCGAGCTCGGCCTTGGCGGCGCGGGTCCGGACCGCGCGCAAAGCGGCCTCGGCCTCGGCCAGCACGGCGGCGTCGTTCTCGCTCTCGGCGAGCCCGATCAGGCCGACCGCGTCGGCGAAGTCGCGGGCGAGCGCATCGACGGCGCCGAGGCCGGAGGCCAAGCGGGTGCGCTCGCGCATCGTCTCTTGCGCCTTCTTGGGCTCGTTCCAGATCGAGCCGTCCTCGGCGAGCGCGTTCAATTCCTCGAGCCGGAGCCTGGCGCGGTCGTAGTCAAAGATGCCTCCTCAGCAGGTCGAGCGACTGCTGGATTTCGAGGGCGATAGTCTGCATTTCCGCGCGCATGGGTTTATTCTCCGGGCGGGCTATTTAGCCCGGCCGATGTTCGGGAGCAAGTTTAAGTCAATACAGCCCGCCGGTGCCGGTGGCCGGTCCGGCGCGCGTGCCGCCCGCGCCCGGCTCGTCCGTGTATCCGAATCCCTCCAGCACCTCGCTCTTGCCGGTCGGCTCGGTGCCGGGCTTGAACGCCTCGATGATGACATCGCGCCCGCGCCGGCTTTCGGGCACGCCGGTTTGGACGTTGACCCTGACGAGACGGATGTCGGCGGGAATCCGGAACGGCACCGAGGCCTTGTCGCTAAGCGCGGCTTTCATGAAGTCGCGGAAGATGGGCGCGGCGACCGAGCCGCCGGTCTCCTTGTCGCCGAGCGTTTGCGGCTCGTCGTAGCCGACGAACACGCCGGCCGCGAGGTCGGGCGAGAAGCCGATGAACCACGCGTCCATGCTGTCGTTGGTGGTTCCGGTCTTGCCGGCGAGCGGCTTGCCCACCTCGGCGACGCGCCGGCCGGTGCCGCGCTCGACTGCGCCCTGGAGCATGGACACCATCTGATAGGCGCTCGCCGGCGCGGTTACGCCGGCGCGCGTGTCGGGAAGCGCCGGCACCGGCCGTTCGGTCCACTGCATCACCTGGCAATCGAGGCAGGGCCGCTGGTCGTGGCGGAAGACGGTGCGGCCGTGGCGGTCCTGGATGCGGTCGATCAGGCTGGGCGAAATGCGCTTGCCGCCGTTGACGAACATGGCGTAGGCCGCGGTCAGGCGCAGCGGCGTCGTCTCGGCGGCGCCGAGCGCCATCGAAAGCCGGTGCGGCAATTTGTCGACCACGCCGAAGCGCTCGGCGACCTCGGCGACCCGCTCGATGCCGACGGTCTGGGCGAGCCGCACGGTCATCAGGTTGCGCGACTTCTCGACGCCGAGCCGCATGGTCGAGGGCCCGTGGAACTCGCGGGTATAGTTGTCGGGCCGCCACTTGGGCAACCCCGGCCCCTGGTCGATGACGAACGGCGCGTCCAGGATCAGCGTCGAAGGGGTGTAGCCGGAATCGAGCGCGGCGAGATAGACGAACGGCTTGAAGGCCGAGCCGGGTTGGCGGCTCGCCTGGGTGACGCGGTTGAACTGGCTGCGCTTGTAGTCGTAGCCCCCGGTCATGGCGAGAACCCGGCCGGTGTGGGGATCGAGGGCGACCAGCGCCCCTTCGACTTTCGGAATCTGGCTCAAGCCGAAGGTGTCGGCGGGGTAATAGTGACCTTGC
>MIAC01000068.1:0-1136 GCA_001830475.1 Rhodospirillales bacterium RIFCSPLOWO2_12_FULL_67_15 | reverse complement strand
CGCGATCTCGGCCATGTCCTCGCCGACCTTCGTCACCACCGCGAGCCGGCGGTCGTAAAGCCCGGCGGGCGGCTCCATGGCCTCGAGCGCGGCGCGGGGGTCGAAGGGCGCGCCCACGCCGGGGGCGGGGAGGACGGGGGAAGCGGCGGCGAGCGAGATTCCGGGCGTTGCCGGGGCCGCGGACGCCGGGTTGAAGAGCGCGGGCGGGGGGCCGAGGCGCGCGATCGCGCCGCGCCAGCCGTGGCGGCGATCGTAGTCCTCGAGCCCCTGGCGCAGGGTCCGATCCGCGATCTCCTGCAATTCGGAATCGAGCGTCGAGCGCACCGAAAGTCCGCCCTTGTAAAGGCGTTGTTCGCCGTAGCGGGCGACCAGGTCGCGGCGGATTTCCTCGGCGAAATAATCGGCGCCGACGAACACGATCTCGTCGCGCCGGCGAACGCTGAGCGCCTCAGCCCGGGCCAGTCTCGCTTCCTCAGGCCCGATGACGCCGTCCTCGGCCATCCGCCCGATCGCCCAGTCGCGCCGCGCCTTGGCCGCTTCCGGGTTGCGGATCGGGTGATAGTTGTTGGGCGCCTTGGGCAGCGCGGCGAGGAAGGCGGCTTCGGCGACCGTCAGTTCGTCGAGGGATTTGTTGAAGTAGTTGAGCGCCGCCGCGGCGACGCCGTAGGAGCCGAAGCCGAGATAAATTTCGTTGAGGTAAAGTTCGAGGATGCGGTCCTTGCTGATGGCGTGCTCGATACGGAAGGCGAGGATCGCCTCCTTGATCTTGCGCTCGATCGAGACTTCGTTCGTCAGCAGGAAGTTCTTGGCCACCTGCTGGGTGATGGTCGAGGCGCCGGCCGGGCGGCGCTGCTGGCCCCAGTTGCGCAGGTTCACGAGCGCCGCGCGCGCGACGCCGACGAGGTCGACGCCGGGATGGGCGTAGAAATTCTTGTCCTCGGTCGACAGGAACGCCTGGACCACGCGCTTGGGCATGGCCCCGACCGGAACGAAAACGCGTTTTTCGGTCGCGTATTCGGCGAGCAGCCGGCCGTCGCCCGCGTGCACGCGCGTCATCACCGGCGGCTCGTAGACCGCGAGCTGGCGGTAGTCGGGCAGCCCCATCCCGAAATAGTAGAACCCGGCCACGCCCGCGG
>MIAC01000067.1:3845-4486 GCA_001830475.1 Rhodospirillales bacterium RIFCSPLOWO2_12_FULL_67_15 | reverse complement strand
GTTCGCCGGCATCGTCGGCTTGCGCAAGGTCAGCGTCGGCGATTACGTCGCGCCGGGCCAGGACCTGGTCAATCTCGAAAGCATCGACACCATCAAGCTCGACTTTCGCATTCCCGAGCGGCATCTCGGCGCCCTCGCCGTCGGCCAGAAGGTGAGCGCCGACATGGACGCCTTTCCCGGCCGGATCTTCGAAGGCCAGGTGTTCGCGATCGACCCGCAGATCGACGCGTCCGCGCACAGCATCGCCGTGCGCGCGACGCTCATCAATCCCGACCGGGTGTTGCGCCCCGGGCTGTTCGCCCGGGTCGGGTTGACGGTGCGCGAACGGACCGAATCGATCGCCATCCCGGAGCAGGCGATCATGCCGCGCGGCGACAAGTTTTTCATCTACAAGATCGCGGACGGCCATGCGGTATTGACGCCGGTCGAGATCGGCCGGCGCGCGAGCGGCCGGGTGGAGATCACGCGCGGGCTCAGGCCGGGCGAAGAAGTGGTCGTCGCCGGCCAGCTCAAGCTCCAGGACGGCTCGCCGGTGCAGGCGGTCGGGCCGGGGCCGAAGCCGGGGACCTGAAGCATGATCCGAATAATTGGAATCACGCTTGGGTTGTCGCGGAACAGCCCCCCACCCCAGCCCTCCCCCA
>MIAC01000067.1:0-3814 GCA_001830475.1 Rhodospirillales bacterium RIFCSPLOWO2_12_FULL_67_15 | reverse complement strand
GGGGGGGGGGGGGGGGGGGGGGGGGGGGGGGGGGGTTTGCTTCTATTCAATCGGGATAGGCGCCTAGATCATGATTCTCTCCGATGTCTGCATCCGCCGTCCCGTTCTCGCCACGGTGCTGAGCCTGGTGGTGGTTCTGATCGGGCTGGTCGCCTACGCGCGCCTTGCGGTGCGCGAATATCCCAACATCGATCCGCCGGTGGTGACGGTGGACACGCGCTATCCCGGCGCCAGCGCCGAGATCGTCGAAACCCAGATCGCCCAGGTGCTCGAGGAATCGCTCGCCGGCATCGAGGGCGTGCGGATTCTGACCTCCGTCAATCGCCAGGAGCAGAGCCAGATCACCATCACCTTCCGGCTCGGCCGCGCCCCGGACGCGGCCGCCGCCGATGTGCGCGATCGGGTTGGCCGGGTGCGCAACAAGCTGCCCCAGGACATCGACGAGCCCCTGATCCAGAAGGTCGAGGCCGACGCCCAGCCGATCATCTATCTCGCCTTCTACAGCGACCGGCACTCGGCCCTCGAGATCACCGATCACGCCGACCGCTACGTCAAGGACCAGTTGCAGACGCTGCCCGGCGTCGCCGAGGTGCGCCTGTTCGGCGAGCGGCGCTACGCCATGCGCATCTGGTTGGATCCCGAGCGACTCGCCGCGTTCTCAGTCACGCCCCAGGACGTGGAAGCGGCGCTCCGGCGCCAGAACGTCGAGGTGCCCTCGGGGCGGATCGAAAGCGTGGCGCGCGAGTTCACGGTCCTCTCGGAGACCGATCTCCGCACGCCGGCGCAGTTCGACGATCTGATTATCCGGCGCGACCGGGGATATCTCGTCAGGCTCAAGGACGTGGGCCGGGCCTCGCTCGGCGCGCTCGACGAACGCCGGGTCGCGCGCTATCGCGGCAACCTCACCATCGCGCTCGGCGTCGTCAAGCAGGCGACCGCCAATCCGCTCGACGTCTCGCTGGCGCTGCGCCGCGAAATGCCGCGGGTCCTGGCGGCGCTGCCCGAAGGGATGAAGGTCGAGATCGCTTACGATAAATCCGAGTTCATCGAGGCCTCGATCAAGAACGTGCAGCGGACGGTGGGCGAGGCGGTGGCGCTCGTCGTCGCCATCATCTTCGTGTTCCTGCGCTCGTTCCGGGCGACGCTGATTCCGCTGGTGACGATCCCGGTTTCGCTCCTGGGCGCGGCGGCGTTGATGTACGCGCTCGGCTTTTCCATCAACACGCTCACGCTGCTCGCCATGGTGCTGGCGATCGGGCTGGTCGTCGACGACGCGATCGTGGTGCTGGAGAACATCCATCGCCACATCGAGAACGGTCTTGCGCCGCTCGAGGCCGGCTTCAAGGGCGCGAAGGAAATCGGCTTCGCCGTGGTGGCGATGACGCTGACCCTGGCCGCGGTCTACATCCCGATCGGACTGATGGAGGGCACCACCGGGCGCCTGTTCACCGAATTCGCCTGGGCGCTGGCGGGCGCGGTGCTGGTTTCGGGTTTCGTCGCGCTGACGCTCTCGCCGATGATGTGTTCGCGGATGCTGCGGCCCGAGACGCATGCGAACCCCGTCTCGGCCGCGGTCGGCCGGGCCATCGACCGGCTGATCGCGCTCTACCGCCGTTCGCTCGAATTCGCGCTCCGGCGCCGGGGACTGGTTCTCGGGATCGGCGTCGCCGCGGCGGTGAGCGGCGGGGCGATCTTTACCCAACTGCGCTCCGAGCTCGCGCCCTTCGAGGACCAGGGCATCGTCGTCACCGTGGTCGTCGCCCCGGAAGGCGCGACCATCGGCTACACCGCGTCCTATATCCCTCATCTCGAAGACATTTTCCGCGCCGTGCCCGAGGTCAATCGCTACTTCGTCGTCGCCGGGTTCCCGACGGTGGCCCAGGGCATCGCCTTCGTCCGCATGGTGCCGTGGGAAAAACGCAACCGCACCCAATTTCAGATCGCTGGGTCCATCGCGCCCTCCCTGTTCGCCATTCCCGGCGTGCTGGCGTTTCCGGTCGCCGCGCCGCCCCTGGGCCAGAACATCCGCTCCAAGCCGGTCGAGTTCGTGGTGCTGACGTCGCGCCCCTACGAAGAGCTGGCCGGGATGATGGAGGCGCTGATGGCCCGGGCCCGGACCTTCCCCGGCCTGGTCAACGTCGAAAGCGACCTCAAGTTGAACGCGCCGCAAATCCGGATCAGTGTCGACCGCGACAAGGCCGCCGAAATCGGCGTCGACATCGAAGCGCTCGGGCGCACGCTCGAAACCATGCTCGGCGGACGGCAGGTGACGCGCTTCAAGCGCGAAGGCAAGCAGTACGACGTCGTCGTCCAGGTCACCGACCTGGACCGCCGCAACCCCGACGACCTCGCCCGCATCCACGTCCGCGCCCGCTCCGGCGAGATGGTGCCGCTCTCGGGCCTGGTCCGGCTCGAGGAACGGGTCGCGCCTCAATCCCTCAACCATTTCAACCAGCTCCGCTCGGCGACGCTGTCGGCCACCCTCGCGCCCGGCTATACGCTCGGCGACGCGCTCGGTTTCCTGGACAAGGCAGCCGACGAGGTTCTGCCGCCGACGGCGCGGGTGGATTACAACGGCCAGTCGCGCGAATTCAAGGAATCGAGCGCGGGACTGGCGATGACGTTCGCCTTGGCCTTGGCCTTCATCTATCTCGTGCTGGCGGCGCAGTTCGAGAGCTTCACCGATCCCCTCATCATCATGCTGACGGTGCCATTCTCGATGGCCGGCGCGCTGCTCGCGCTCAAGCTTTCCGGCGGCACCCTCAACATCTACAGCCAGGTCGGGCTGGTGACGCTGATCGGGCTGATCACCAAGCACGGAATTTTGATCGTCGAGTTCGCCAACCAGATCCGCGGGCTTAGGCCCGACGCGGTCGCGGCGGTGGTCGAAGCGGCGACCTTGCGGCTGCGGCCGATTCTGATGACCACCGGGGCGATGGTGCTGGGCGCGGTGCCGCTCGCGTTGGCCGCCGGCGCCGGCGCCGAAAGCCGCCGCCAGATCGGCTGGGTGATCGTCGGCGGACTCCTGGTCGGGACCTTCTTTACGCTCTACATCGTGCCCACGGTCTACACCCTGGCGAAGCGGGCGAAAACAGAACGCCTCGCCGCCGCAGGCGCGGCGCAGCCGGGGGAATGACGCCTACGCCGTCTTGACCGCAGCCTTGCCGACCAGGCGCTCGTAGTCCTCCGCGAGCGTGCGGGTGATCGTGCCCGGCTGGAAGTGATAGGGGCCGATCTCGCCCACCGGCGTGACCTCGGCCGCGGTGCCGGTGAGAAATACCTCGTCGGCCTTGGCGAGTTCCTCGGGCCAGATGGCGCGCTCGACGACCTCGATGCCGCGCTTCTTGGCGAGCTCGATCACCGTCCGGCGGGTGATGCCGTCGAGGAAGCAGTCCGGGGTCGGGGTGTGCAGCTTGCCGGCCATGGCGAGGAAGACGTTGGCGCCGGTCGCTTCCGCGATCTGGCCGCGCCAATCGAGCATCAAGGCGTCGTGGCAGCCTTGCCGTTCGGCGGCGTGCTTGGCAAGGGTGCAGATCATGTAGAGCCCGGTCGCCTTCGCGTGCACCGGCGCGGTTTCCGGGGCGGGGCGGCGCCACTCGGAGATCGTCAGGCGGATGCCCTTGGTCTTGGCCTCGGGCGAGAAGTAAGAGCCCCACGCCCATGTGGCGATGGCGACGTTGATGCGGGTGGCCTGGGCGGCGACGCCCATCATTTCGCTGCCGCGCCAGGCGATGGGACGGACGTAGCCGTCGACGATGTTGTTGGCTTGGCAGGTCTGGCGGCAGGCTTCGTCGATTTCGGCGATCGTGAACGG
>MIAC01000066.1 GCA_001830475.1 Rhodospirillales bacterium RIFCSPLOWO2_12_FULL_67_15 | reverse complement strand
AGGAGGGAGACGCCGCTGCGCGCGGTCTGGCCCTTGCCGCCGCGGCCGCCGGTTTTGCCCTTGCCCGAGCCGATGCCGCGGCCGATGCGCTTGCGCACTTGGACCGCGCCGGGACGGTCGCGGATTTCGTTCAATTTCATGGTCGCCGTCCTTTAGTTCACCGATTCCACCTTGAGCAGGTGCTTGACCTTGGCGATCATTCCCCGCACCGACGGCGTGTTCGCCAGCTCGCGGGTGCGATGCAGCCGCCCCAACCCGAGGCCGATCAGCGTCGCCTGCTGGTCCTTGGTGCGGTTATTGGCGCTGCGCACCTGGGTCACGCGCACGCGGCTCTTCGCTGGCTCAGACATCGCTTGTTTCTTTCCCGAATCGCATCGATCTTAATCTTTGTCGCCGGGCCCGGCTTCGCCGCGCCGGCCGACCAGATCGTCCACCTTCTTGCCGCGCCGGGCGGCGACCAGGCGCGGCGACATCATCCCCTGCAGCGCCGCGAAGGTCGCCTTGACCATGTTGTGGGGATTGGCGGTGCCGACCGACTTGGCGACGACGTCGTGGACGCCCATCGTCTCGAACACCGCGCGCATCGGCCCGCCGGCGATGATCCCGGTGCCCGGCTCCGCCGCCCTGATGACGACGCGGCCGGCGCCGTAGCGCCCGACCAGGTCGTGGTGGAGCGTGCGGCGATCGCGCAGCGGCACCCGGATCATGGCGCGCTTGGCCTGGTCGGTCGCCTTGCGGATCGCCTCGGGGACCTCGCGCGCCTTGCCGGTGCCGTAGCCGACGCGGCCCTTGCCGTCGCCGACCACGACCAGCGCGGCGAAGGCGAAGCGCCGGCCGCCCTTCACCACCTTGGCGACGCGATTGATGCTGACCAGGCGGTCGACGAGTTCCGAATCCTCGCGGCTTTCGCGCCCCTCGCGCGGCTCGCGGCCTTCGCGCCCGCGCCCGCGCCCGCCGCCGCCGCCGCGGCCGCCGCGACCGCCGCGCCCGCGCGGGCGCTGCTCGCGTTCCCCGCCCGGGGCGGGCGCTACCGTTTCCGCCGGTGCCTGAATATCGGCCATTGCCTACGACTCCTTCAAAGTAAACCGGGCGCCTAAAACGAGAGACCGCCCGCCCGGGCGGCGTCGGCGAGCGCCTTGATGCGCCCGTGGTAGCGGTAGCCGCCGCGGTCGAACACCACGTCCTTGATCCCCGCCTTGAGGGCGCGTTCGGCGATCAGCTTGCCGACCTCGCCCGCGGCGGCGACGTTGGCGCCGTTCTTGACCCGGGCGCGCGCGTCCTTTTCCACCGTCGAAGCCGCCGCCACGGTGACGCCTTTGCGGTCATCGATGATCTGGGCGTAGATGTGCCGGCCCGAACGGAAGACCGAAAGCCTGGGCCGCCCGCGGGCGCCGGCGGCGATGTGCCGGCGGATGCGTTTGCGCCGGCGTCCGAACAGATCCTGGGTGTTGGCCATGGCTTACTTCTTCTTGCCTTCTTTGCGGCGGATCGACTCGCGCGCGTACTTGATTCCCTTGCCCTTGTAGGGCTCGGGCGGGCGAAAGCCGCGGATGTTGGCCGCCACCTGGCCGACCAGGCGCCGGTCCGAACCCGAAATCGTGACCTGGGTCTGCTCGGGACAGGCGATCTTGATGCCCGCCGGAATCGGGTAACGGACCTCGTGGCTGTAGCCGAGCTGCAGGACCAGATCCTTGCCCTGGACCGCGGCGCGGTAGCCGACGCCGCTGATCGACAGGGATTGGTTGTAGCCGGTGGTCACGCCCTCGATCATGTTGCGGATGGTGGCGCGCGCCGTGCCCCACATCCGGCGCGCCTGATGCGATTCGGACGCCGGCTTGACCACGATCGCGTCGCCTTCGCGGACAACGGCGACGTCGTCGCCGAACTCGGACGCGAGCTCGCCGAGCTTGCCTTTGGCGGTCACCCGCTTGCCGGCCACCTCGACGGTGACGCCGGCGGGTATCTTGACGGGACTTTTTCCAACGCGAGACATGGGTTCCGATCCTTGCGGCTGGAGCCGGCTCAAAAGACGCGACAGAGGACTTCGCCGCCGACGTTGGCGTCTCGGGCTTCCGCATCCGACATCACGCCGCGCGGCGTCGATAGAATCGAGATGCCGAGGCCGTTGTAAACCTTGTTGAGCTCCTTGATCTTGGAATAGACCCGGCGCCCCGGCCGGGAGATGCGGGAAATCTCGCGGATCACCGGATCGCCCTCGTGGTACTTGAGCTCGATGCGGATTTCGCCGATGCCCGGGCGGATCTCGGTCGTCGCGAAGTCGCGAATGAACCCCTCGCGCTTGAGAACCTCGAGCACCTCGCCGCGGAACCGCGACGCCGGCACCGTGACCTCGCTCAGGCGAGCGTGCTGGCCGTTGCGGATCCGCGCGATCATATCGCCGATGGGATCGGTCATCGCCATGGATGGGCTCTCCCTTACCAACTCGACTTGATCATGCCGGGGATCTGGCCCGAAGAGCCGAGCTCCCGGATCGCCATGCGGCAGAGCTTGAACTTGCGGTAATTGCCGCGCGAGCGGCCGGTCAGCTCGCAGCGCAGCCGGATGCGGCTGGGCGCGGAGTTGCGCGGCAGCGCCGCCAGCTTGAGGCGGGCGTTGAACCGGTCCTCGGGCGACAAATCCTTGTCCTTCGCCAGGGCCTTGAGCTTGGCGCGGCGGGCGGTAAACTTTTTCGCCAACCGCCGGCGCTTTTCGTTTCTCTCGATCTGACTTTTCTTAGCCATTCCGCGTTACTCCTGATTTCCGAGCCGTCTTCGCGTTACTTCGCAAACGGCAGGTCGAAGCCCTTGAGCAGGGCCTTGGCTTCCGCGTCGGTCTTGGCCGAGGTGCAGATCACGATGTCCATGCCCCGGGTCTTTTCCATCTGGTCGTAGTCGATTTCGGGAAACACCGTCTGTTCCTTGAGGCCGATGGTGTAGTTGCCGCGGCCGTCGAAACTCTTGCTCGACAGGCCGCGGAAGTCCTTCACCCGCGGCAGCGCGATGTTGACCAGGCGATCGAGAAACTCGTACATCCGCACGCGCCGGAGCGTGACCATGCAACCGACCGGAACCCCCTTGCGCAGCTTGAAGGTGGCGATCGCCTTGCGCGATTTCGTCACCACCGGCTTTTGGCCGGCAATCGCGGTCAGCTCCTTGACCGCGCTCTCGACCTTCTTGCGATCCTGGGAGGCCTCGCCGACCCCCATGTTGATCACGATCTTGGTCAGCTTCGGCACCTCCATCGTACTGGAGTAGCCGAATTCCTTGACCAGGGCCGGCGCGATCGTCTTTTCGAATTGTTCCTGCAACCGTGCCGTCATGGCGCATTCCTCACCTGTCGATCACTTCGCCCGACTTCTTGGCGAAGCGCACCTTGCTGCCGTCTTTCAGGGTCTTGAAGCCGACGCGGGTCGGCTTGCCGCTCTTGGGGTCGACGTGGGCGATGTTGGAGAGGTGGATAGCCCCCTCTTTCTCGACGATTCCGCCCTGGGGATTCGCCTGCGTCGGACGGGTATGGCGCTTGACCCGATGCACGCCCTGGACGATGGCGCGCATCTCCCTTGGATACATCTTGATCACCTCGCCGACCTTGCCCTTGTCGCGGCCGGAGATGACGACGACCCTGTCGCCCTTCTTGATTTTCAGTCTCGAAACCATGGCCCGATCTTCCGACCTCACAAAACTTCCGGCGCGAGCGAAACGATCTTCATGTATTTCTTCGCCCTGAGCTCGCGGGTGACGGGGCCGAAGATGCGGGTTCCGATCGGTTCGCCCTGCTTGTCGATGAGCACGGCGGCGTTGCGGTCGAACCGGATCACCGAGCCGTCGGCGCGGCGGATGTCCTTGGCGGTGCGCACGATGACCGCCTGGACGACCTCGCCTTTCTTGACCCGGCCGCGCGGAATCGCGTCCTTGACCGAAACGACGATGACGTCGCCGATGGTCGCGTACCTTCGCCGCGAGCCGCCGAGCACCTTGATGCACTGCACGCGGCGCGCGCCGGAATTGTCGGCCACTTCCAAATTCGTTTCGACCTGGATCATCGTCTTGCCTTTCTCGCGCCGGTTCTCTTACGCCCGCTCCGCGACCACTTCCCAGCGCTTGCTCTTGGAGATCGGTCGGCACTCGCGAATCGTGACCGCATCGCCCACCTTGCAAAGATTCTCCGGGTCGTGGGCGGCGAACTTCTTGGAACGACGGATGATCTTCTTGTAGATCGGATGCATGAAGCGGCGTTCGACTCGCACCACCACCGTCTTGTCCATCTTGTCGCTGACGACTACGCCGCTCAAAACCCGCCTGGGCATCGCTCGATCTCCTCGTTTCCGATTCTACGCCGACTTCGCTTTGCGCTTGGCGGTCTTGGCTTTTTTCGCCGGAGCGGTCTTGCGCTTGGCCGCGCTTGCGGCCGCCGCGGCCGGAGCCGCGCCGCGCGTTGACGGGCGCGGGTCCCCGCCGGTTCGCGGGGACATGGATTTGCCCGCGCGCCGCTGGGTCAGGATGGTCTTGACCCGCGCGATTTCGCGGCGAATCCCGCGCGTCCGGGCCGTGTTCTCGAGCTGGCCGCTCGCCCGCTGGAAACGCAGATTGAACGCTTCCTTGCGCAGGCCGATCAGCGATTCCCTGAGCTCGTCGTCGCTCTTGGTTCTGACCTCGCTCGGCTTCATCGGCTTATCTTCCTTCCGTCTCGCGGGAGACGAGTTTGGTCTTGATCGGCAGCTTCGCGGCGGCCAGCGCGAACGCCTGCTTGGCCACGTCCCGGGTGACGCCATCCACCTCGAACAGGATGCGGCCGGGCTTGACCCGGCAGACCCAGAACTCCGGGCTGCCCTTGCCGCTGCCCATGCGCACTTCCGCCGGCTTCTGCGAAACCGGAACGTCGGGAAAGACCCGCACCCAGACGCGCCCGGTGCGGCTCATCCGCCGCGTCAGCGCCCGGCGCGCGGCTTCAATCTGGCGCGCCGTCACCCGCTCGGGTTCCAGCGCCTTGAGGCCGTATTCGCCGAAATTCAGCGTGAATCCGCCCTTGGCCTTGCCGTGGATGCGGCCTTTGTGGGCCTTGCGGTATTTCAGGTTCGTCGGGGCTTCCATCGAGCGTTCCGTTTCCTTGTCCTCAACCGGGCGCGGTCATCGCGCCGGCTGCTGCTCCTGGGCGATCTTGTCGAGCGCCATCGGGTCGTGGGCCATGATGTCGCCCTTGTAGATCCAGACCTTGACGCCGCAGGTGCCATAGGAGGTCTTGGCGGTCGCGGTGCCGTAATCGATGTTCGCGCGCAGCGTATGCAAGGGCACCCGGCCCTCGCGGTACCAGACCAGGCGCGCGATTTCCGCGCCGCCCAAGCGCCCGGAGCAATTGACGCGGATGCCTTCCGCGCCGAGCCGCTGCGCCGATTGAACCGCGCGCTTGACCGCGCGGCGGATGGACACGCGCCGTTCCATCTGCTGGGCGATGTTGTCGGCGACCAGCCGGGCGTCCACCTCCGGCTTGCGGATTTCGATGATGTTGAGGTGGACCTCGGAGCCGGTTATTTTCTGGACCTCGGCTTTGAGCTTCTCGATGTCCGCGCCTTTCCGGCCGATGACGATTCCCGGCCGCGCGGTGTGAATGGTCACCCGCGCTTTCTTCGCCGGACGCTCGATCACGATCCGCGACACTCCTGCTTGCGCGAGCCGTTCCATCAGGAGCTTGCGAATGCGCAGATCCTCGTGCAGCAGGTTGCTGTAGTTGTCCTCGGCGAACCAGCGCGAATCCCAGGTTCGGTTGATCCCGAGCCGCATCCCGATCGGGTTGACTTTCTGACCCATGCGTTACGACCTTTCCTTGCGTTTGCCCGCGCCGGCGCGCTTGCCCGCGGTCTCGTCCTTGGCCTTGGCTTTGCCCTCGGTTCGGGCTTTCGCTTCGCGTTCGCGCACGATCAGGCGCAGATTGCTGAATGGCTTCTCGATCCCGGCGGAGCGGCCGCGGCCGCGCGCGTGCCAGCGGCGCATGACGAGCCCGCGCCCGACCGAGACTTCCGCGACGAAGAGCTTGTCGACGTCGAGTTGATGGTTGTTCTCGGCGTTGGCGATCGCGGACTGGAGAACCTTTTTCACGTCGTGGGCGATTCGCCGGCGCGAGAATTGGAGATCGGCGAGCGCCTGCTCGCAGGTCTTGCCGCGGATCAGCCCGGCGATCAGGCCGAGCTTGCGCGGGCTGACGCGCAAGTTGATGGCCTTGGCGATCGCCTCGTTGTCGGCCAGCCTGCGGGGAATCGATTTCTTGCTCATGGGCTGGCCTGTCTATCCCCTCTTCGCCGGCGCCGCCGGAGCGGCGGCGGGTGCGGCGGCCGGAGCGGCGGTCGGAGCGGCGCCCGGCGCGGCGCCCGACGCTCCCGGAGCCCCCATCGCCAGCTTCTTGTCGGCGGTGCCGTGGCCCTGGAAGGACCGGGTCGGCGAGAATTCGCCGAGCTTATGGCCGATCATGTCCTCGGTCACCATCACCGGAATGAACTTGCGGCCGTTGTAGACGCCGAACGTCAGGCCGACGAACTGGGGCAGGATGGTGGAGCGGCGCGACCACGTCTTGATGATGGCGTTGCGCCCCGACGCGCGCGCTTCATCGGCCTTCTTGAGCAGATAGCCGTCCACGAACGGACCTTTCCAAACCGAGCGCGCCACCGATTCTCTCCTTACTGCTGCTGTTGCTGTTTCTTGGCGTGACGGCTGCGCAGAATGAACCGCGCCGTCCGCTTGTTGGTGCGGGTCTTGTAGCCCTTGGTCGGCTGACCCCACGGGCTGACCGGATGCCGGCCGCCGGAGGTTCGCCCCTCGCCGCCGCCGAGCGGATGGTCGATCGGATTCATGGCGACGCCGCGCACGTGCGGCCGCCAGCCCTTCCAGCGGTTACGCCCGGCCTTGCCGATTTTCACGTTCTGATGGTCGGGATTGGAGACCGCGCCGATCGACGCCATGCACTCGGCGCGCACCATGCGCACCTCGCCGGAATTGAGGCGGATCTGGGCCCAGCCTTGATCCTTGCCGACCAGCTGGACGTAGGACCCGGCCGAACGGGCGAGCTGCCCGCCCTTGCCGATTTTCATTTCCACGTTGTGGACGATGGTGCCGACCGGAATGTTTTGCAGCGGCATGGCGTTGCCGGGCTTGATGTCCACGTTTTGCCCCGCCACCACCTTGTCGCCGGCGCGCAGGCGCTGCGGCGCGAGAATATAAACTTTCTCGCCGTCGGCGTAGCGGACGAGCGCGATGAAGGCGGAACGGTTCGGATCGTATTCGAGCCGTTCGACGGTCGCTTCGACGTCGAACCTGCGCCGCTTGAAGTCGATCAGACGGTAGCGCGTCTTGTGTCCGCCGCCGTGATGACGGGTGGTGATGCGGCCCAGGTTGTTGCGCCCGCCGGTGGAGTTCAACCCTTGGGTCAGCTGCTTTTCGGGCTTGCCCTTCCACAAGCCGGCGCGGTCGACCGCGACGAGCGCGCGGCGGCCCGGGGACGTCGGATTGTAGGTTTTCAACGCCATGGCCTCACACTCCCGTCGTCACGTCGATGGCATGGCCTTCGGCCAACGAGACGATCGCCTTCTTGGTGTCGCTCTGGCGGCCGGGACGGCCGCGAAAGCGCTTCAACTTGCCCTTGCGCCGGAGCGTATTCACCGCGTCGACCTTGACCTTGAACAGTTTTTCGACCGCGGCCTTGATTTCGGGCTTGGTCGCATCCAACGGCACGCGGAAGGTGACCTGGTTCAAGCTGGACATCTGGGTCGCCTTTTCGGTGATGACCGGCGCGCGGATGATCTCGTACATGCGTTCCTGGGTCAGCTTGACCGGCGGCTTTTCCTTGGCGGCGCTTGCGGCGATCTTGGGTTCGCTCATCTCAGGCGCTCCACCAGCTTGTCGACCGCGGCCTTGGTCAGCACCAGGGTATCGCGGCGCAGGATGTCGTAAACGTTCGTGCCCTGGCTCGGCAGGACGTCGAGCCCGGCGATGTTCGCCGCGGCGCGCTTGAAGTTCTCGTCCACCGTCGGCCCGTCGATCACCAGCGCGGTCCCCCAGCCGAGTTTGGCGACGCGCTTGGCCAGCTCCTTGGTCTTGGCGTGGGCGATCTTGGCGTCGTCGAGAATGACGAGCTTGCCGCCGGCGCGCTTGGCGGACAAGGCGCAGCGGAGCGCCAACGCGCGGACCTTCTTGGGCAGCCGGGTCGCGTGGCTGCGGACCACGGGCCCGAAGACGACGGCGCCGCCGCGATGCTGCGGCGCCCGGCGCGTGCCCTGGCGGGCGCGTCCCGTTCCCTTTTGCGCGAACGGCTTGCGGGTCGTGCCGCTCACTTCGCCGCGGTGCTTGACCGCGTGGGTGCCGGCGCGACGCTTGTTCAACTGCCAATTGACCATGCGCGCCAAGATGTCGGTGCGGACCTCGACGCCGAACACGGCGTCGTCGAGGTCGATGTTCCCGACCTTCTTGGCGTCCAGGGTCGTGACGTCCCACTTCATGGGGGCTTATTCCTTGTTCGCTTCGGGGGCTGGCGCGGCCGGCGCAGCGGCCGTTTTCAGGCCGGCGGGCTTGGGCGCGTCCTTGGGAATCGGAAGCTTGGCCGCGTCCTTGACCAGGACGTAGCCGCCTTTCGCGCCCGGAACCGCGCCGCGGAGCATGATAAAGCCGCGGTCGGCGTCGGTGGACACGACGAGAAGTTTCTGCGTCGTCCGCCGCCGGTCGCCCATGTGGCCGGCCATCTTCTTGCCTTTGAAAACCCGGCCGGGGTCCTGGCGCTGACCGGTCGAGCCGTGGCTGCGGTGGCTGATGGAGACGCCGTGAGTCGCGCGCAACCCCTTGAAATTCCAGCGCTTGATGACGCCGGCGAAGCCCTTGCCGATGGTCGTGCCGGTGACATCCACCCGCTGGCCGGGAATAAAATGGGCGGCGGAGAGTTCGGTTCCGACCTCGAGCAGGTTTTCGGGGGAAACCCGGAATTCCACCAATCGCTCCTTCGGTTCCAGCTTCGCCTTGGCGAAATGGCCGCGCTCGGCCTTGGTCCGGTGCTTGGCCTTGGTCCGGCCGATGCCGAGCTGGACCGCCGCGTAGCCGTCCTTGTCGTCGGTGCGCCGCGCGACCACCTGGACGTTGTCCACGTGCAGGACCGTCACCGGGACGTGGCTGCCGTCCGAGTCGAACAGGCGCGTCATGCCGACCTTGCGCGCGATCAATCCGGTTCTCTGTTGCGGGCGCATCGCCGTCATTCCATCCCTACAGCTTGATCTCGACGTCCACGCCGGCGGCGAGGTCGAGCTTCATCAGCGCGTCCACCGTCTGCGGGGTCGGGTCGACGATGTCGAGCACCCGTTTGTGGGTGCGGATTTCGAATTGTTCGCGCGACTTCTTGTCGATATGCGGCGAACGGTTGACGGTGAAGCGCTCGATCCGCGTCGGCAGCGGAATCGGCCCGCGCACCTGCGCCCCGGTCCGCTGCGCGGTGCTCACGATCTCGCGCGCGGACTGGTCCAGCACACGATGATCGAACGCCTTGAGGCGGATGCGGATATTCTGGCTTTCCATGACTTGCGCCTACTCGATGATCTTGGCGACGACGCCGGCGCCGACGGTCTTGCCGCCCTCGCGGATGGCGAAGCGCAAGCCCTCGTCCATCGCGATCGGCGAGATCAGCGTCACGTCCATCCGGATGTTGTCCCCTGGCATCACCATCTCGGTGCCCTGCGGCAGCGTCACCGTCCCGGTCACGTTGGTGGTGCGGAAGTAGAACTGCGGCCGGTAGTTGGCGAAGAACGGCGTGTGCCGCCCGCC
>MIAC01000065.1:3411-3484 GCA_001830475.1 Rhodospirillales bacterium RIFCSPLOWO2_12_FULL_67_15 | reverse complement strand
GCGTATTGAACGAAAAAAAGAACGTACTCGGCATGATGCCGCATCCCGAGCGTCTGGCGGACGCGGAACTCGG
>MIAC01000065.1:112-3398 GCA_001830475.1 Rhodospirillales bacterium RIFCSPLOWO2_12_FULL_67_15 | reverse complement strand
CGCGCGATGTTCGACCACTTCGTCCGCGTTCTCCACTAAGCGCGCCGCACCGGAGACCGCCCGTGCTGTTGCCGCTCCACGACGACAACCCGCTCCGCCACATCCGTTTTCAATACATCACGGTCGCGATCATCGCGCTTTGCGTCGCCGTGTTCCTCTACCAGGCGACGCTCGACGCCAAGGCCGGGCGGATATTCGTCATGAGCTACGGCGCGATACCGGCGGCGGTGTTCGGGCTCGCCGAGCGCGGAGCCGAAATCGCCGCGATTCCGACTTTCGCCACGCTTCTCACCAGCATGTTCCTGCACGGCGGATTCATGCACCTCGCCGGCAACATGCTTTTTTTGTGGGTGCTCGGCGACAACGTCGAGGACGCGATGGGGCATCCGCGCTATGTCGCCTTTTACCTGCTGTCGGGGCTCGCGGCGGCGCTGGCGCACGCCGGGCTCGACCCCGCGTCCAAAGTCCCGATGATCGGAGCCAGCGGGGCGATTTCAGGCGTCATCGGCGCCTACTTGGTGCTGCACCCCCAGGCCCCGATCAAGACGCTGGTGGTGCGTTTCATCGTCTATCTTCCGGCGTGGGTGGTGCTCGGACTCTGGATCGCGTTCCAGGTGGCGAACGCCGCGCTCGCGCCCAAGGGCGCAGGCGGAGTCGCGTGGTGGGCGCACATCGGCGGCTTCGTCGCCGGCGCGATCCTGATCTTCTTTTTCCGCAAGCGCGACGTGCCCCTGTTCGACAAGGGCTACGTGCGCCCCGCGAGGCGGCGGTCGATCATCCCGGATTCGGAGTAGGCCCGTGAGCGCCAGCGCAATCACCCCCGAGGTCGTCGCCGCCCACGGGCTTTCGGCCGACGAGTACCGCCGGATTCTCGGGATCATGGGGCGCGCGCCGAACCTGACCGAGCTCGGCATCTTCTCGGTCATGTGGTCGGAGCATTGCTCCTACAAGTCCTCGAAGAAGTGGCTGAAGACCCTGCCGACGCAGGCACCGTGGGTGATCCAGGGGCCGGGCGAGAACGCCGGCGTGATCGACATCGGCGACGGCCAGGCCGCGATCTTCAAGATGGAAAGCCACAATCACCCTTCGTTCATCGAGCCCTACCAGGGCGCGGCGACCGGCGTCGGCGGGATTTTGCGCGACGTGTTCACCATGGGCGCGCGCCCCATCGCCAATCTCAACGCGCTCCGCTTCGGAAGCCCCGAGAACGCCCGCACCCGGCATCTGGTCGCGGGCGTGGTCGCCGGGATCGGCGGCTACGGCAACTGCGTCGGCGTCCCGACCGTGGGCGGCGAATGCAACTTCCACGCCGCTTACGACGGCAACATCCTGGTCAACGCCATGACCGTGGGCTTGGCGGACGCCCAGCGCATCTTCCATGCCAAGGCCGCCGGGGTCGGAAATCCGATCGTCTACGTCGGCTCCAAGACCGGGCGCGACGGCATCCACGGCGCGACCATGGCGAGCGCCGAGTTCCGCGACGATTCCGAGGAGAAGCGCCCGACCGTGCAGGTCGGCGATCCGTTCACCGAGAAGCTCCTGATCGAGGCGTGCCTCGAATTGATGGCGACCGACGCGATCGTCGCGATCCAGGACATGGGCGCGGCCGGGCTGACCTCGTCCTCCTTCGAGATGGCGTCCAAGGGCGGGCTCGGGGTCGAGCTGGACCTCGACGCCGTGCCCCAGCGCGAGACGGCCATGACTCCCTACGAGATGATGCTCTCGGAAAGCCAGGAACGGATGCTGATGGTGCTCAAGCCCGGGCGCGAGGACGAAGCCCGCCGGATATTCGAAAAATGGGAACTCGACTTCGCGATCATCGGCAGGCTCACCGCGACCGGTCACATGGTGCTCCGCCACAAGGGCGAAACGGTCGCCGATCTGCCCATCGACCCCCTTGCCCAGGCCGCGCCCGAATACGACCGGCCCTGGACACCGACTCCGAAGCGTGCCCCCCTCGACCCCGCCGACGTCCCCGCGCCCAACGACATTCCAGGCGCGCTCGCCGCCCTGATCGGTTCGCCCGATCTTTGCAGCAAGCGCTGGATTTGGGAGCAGTACGACCACATGGTGATGGCCGACACCGCGCAGCGCCCGGGCGGCGACGCCGCGGTGGTGCGCGTCCACGGCACCCAGAAGGCGCTCGCGCTCACTTCCGACTGCACGCCGCGTTATTGCCTCGCCGATCCGTTCGAAGGCGGCAAGCAGGCGGTGGCGGAAGCGTGGCGCAATCTGACCGCGGTCGGAGCCCGGCCGCTCGCCCTCACCGACAACATGAACTTCGGCAACCCCGAGCGGCCCGAGATCATGGGCCAGTTCGTCGGCTGCATCCGGGGCATGGCCGAGGCCTGCGCCGCGCTCGATTTCCCGGTCGTCTCCGGCAACGTCTCGCTCTACAACGAGACCAAAGGCAAGGCGATCCCGCCGACGCCGGTCATCGGCGGCGTCGGGCTTTTGCCCGACGTCGCGCGCATGGCGACGCTCGCGTTCAAAGCCGCGGGCGAGGCGATCGCGCTGGTGGGCGAAACCCGGGGCCATCTCGGCGGCTCGCTTTATTTGCGCGAAATATTGGGGCGCGAGGACGGCGCGCCGCCGACGGTGGATTTGCCGGCCGAACGCCGGAACGGCGACTTCGTCCGCGGCCTGATCGCAAGGGGCGCGGTCACCGCCGCCCACGACCTCGCCGACGGCGGGCTTCTGGTCGCGCTCGCCGAGATGGCGCTCGCCGGCGGCATCGGCGCAGAAATTGCGCCGCCGGGCGCGAACGCGCCGAAACCCGAAGACCCGGCGGCGTTGTCCGCGCCCGGTTATTCGTCTGGGCGGCCTGCGCCGCCGGAAGGAACGCCCCCTGTCCATGCATGGCTTTTCGGCGAGGATCAGGGGCGCTATCTGCTCACGACTCGGAAGGCCGATGCGCTCGCCGCCGCCGCCGCGGTCGCGGGCGTTCCGGTCCGCGTCATCGGGCTCACCGGCGGCGACGGCTTGACGGTCAAGGGCGAACGGTCCATATCCCTCGGTGAGTTGCGCGCGGCTCACGAGGGTTGGCTGCCCCGCTACATGGCGGGCGGCGCGTGACGCGCGCAAAGAGAACAGACGCAACAAGGACATTCCCATGCCCATGCCGGCGACCGAGATCGAGCGGCTCATCAAGCAAGGCATCCCCGACGCCAAGGTGACGATCGAGGATTTGCGCGGCGACGGCGACCATTACGCCGCCCGCGTCGAATCGACCGCCTTCAAGGGCAAGTCGCGGGTGCAACAGCACCAGCTCGTTTACCAGGCCCTG